>JAQUOK010000105.1 GCA_028717165.1 Victivallaceae bacterium
TTTTTTATTATGATATGCTGGGGCAAGTTATTGTTGAATAATGGAAAGGTTGAACTTTTACAAAAAATTTTAGTGTCGCTCGGAGCGTATTCAATGGGATTGCTGCCGTTATTTTTTCTGAGTAAAATTTATTTTTTCAATAAATTAAATTCTCCTGCCGGAGCCCAATTGCTGTTGTATATGGTCGTTGTTACCAAAAGCGGCGACACTTTTGCTTATGTAACCGGAATATTGTCCAACCGGATAATGAAAGGAAAAAACCATAAAATCGTCCCGTCGATAAGTCCTAAAAAATCCTGGGAGGGGACCATTGGCGGATTATTTTTTTCGGTATTAACAAGTTTTTTCCTGTATAATTATTTATTTGAGGAAAAATCCGCAACGGTTGCGGTTGTACTGGGGTTCCTGCTGTTTCTTGGGGGCTTTGCGGGAGATTTATCGGAATCGGCATTGAAGCGGATTTGCGGGGTAAAGGATTCCGGGGCAATTATTCCCGGAATGGGGGGAGTATATGATTTGCTGGACAGTTTTATTTTTAACGCGCCGCTTTTTTATTTCAGCATTTGTCTTTTTTATAAGTAAATCCGGAACCGGGGAAATATAGAATTATTGAATTCCGACCGCGAAAAAAAGAATATCTGCAAATGGATTACAAGCGCCGGGCTGATCGTGCTGCTTTTTTTCATTATAGATATTATTGCGGTAAATGATACCCTGTTGACGCCATATGAAGAACTCCGCCCTACTGCTCTCCCGACAAGAGACGCTGATACCGGAATATATTATATCAGGGATAAAAATACTGATGAAACATACTCTCTGGATAAAAACAGACACCTCGTTTACTATGACAAAGAAAAGAAAAAAATAAAACCGCTGGGGAGCAAATCCGAACAAATAAAACTGACCGGCCGCGGAATAATTTATTTGCATCCGCCGGTAAGCCCCTTATATTCTTTTTATCTGCCCTGTTTTTCTTTTCGTTTATTATTGCCAGTAATAATCGTGACCGCTTTTCTGTTTTTACTTTCCTTCTTCACCGGGTCTGGCCAAAAAACGGGAATTAAATTATTTTTTCTCTATTTATTTGCCGTTGTTATCCGGGCGTCATTCGCCTGGCTTCGCCATGATTTCGGCCAGATGGGGACAGAGCTGCTTCGTTACGAAGGAGAATCGGTGTTATTTGACGTTCCTTTGATAACAGACGTTTTTGAATTTCTCAAAACTTATCCGGAAATGATGATAAAATTAAGCATGAACGGCAGTCATTATCCTCCCGGTTTTGCCTTGCTGCTAAAACTGGTTGCCGCAATTAAAGGAATGTCTGCGCTGGAAACGATCAAAGCGAATATAAACATATTCGGCTGGGTTATATTGATGATCGGAAGCGTGTCCGTTTATCCGCTTTACCTGTTGATAAAAGAATTTTTTGATGACCGGACGGCAATTATCGGAGTTATCGTTTTCATTTTCATGCCGAATACGATTATTTACGGTGCCGTAAGCCTGGATTCGATATTTGTCATGCTGGCGCTTTGGCCGGTTTATTTTTTAGTGAGGGCGGAGAAGGATAATTTGATCTGTTCGATTTTGGCGGGGTTGTTCCTGGGGATCGCGGTTTTCTTCAGTTTCTCCGGTATCCCGGTCGGGCTTCTTATGGCGCTTTTTATCTTGCTGAAGATGCTGCAGTCCGGAGAAAACCTGTTGAAATATTTAAAAATATCCTGCCTTGCGGCCGCCGGTTTCTTTTCTTTTTTTCTTTTTCTTTACGGCATATTCGGCTTTAATTTGATAGAATGTTTCCTGACCGCACAAAAACTGGAAAAACTGTTTATAAGCGGTGTTGCCGTCAGATACCATAAGAAAGCGTTTGATGATTTGTATTTATACGTTATATGGGGAAACTACCTGGCGTTCTGCATATATGCCGGTTTCCACAATATAGCTCTCTTTCTGCGTAACGTGAAAAGCATAATCGGCGGCAAAATAGAGAAATTGAAAAATTCCGGCATTTTCAGTATTGCCGTTTTTGTTTTCATGATTATTATCGGTTTTGTTTACCATATGGAAACGGAGAGAATATGGCAGTTTGTCAGCGCTTTTCTCGCGGTAATAATAGCCGGGGAATTGCAGAAAACCGCGTCCGCACCCATGATGAAAAATATTTTACTGCTGATGCTGACGATATCCGCACTTTCAACTTTCCTTCTGGAAACCGTATTTTTTACCTTGTTTTAAACAGACGGGCGCAGGAGACGAGAGTCAAAGATAACGAAACCGGCGTTCCGGGCACGGCCGTCCGGGCGGAGATTTATTAAGCTTTTTAAAAGAGATGCCGGGGCAGACTTGACAAGTCGGCATAAATAAGTATCTTAAACCAACTTGAACTTAACCGCCGTTTTATCTTAAAAACAGGTGATGATGATGAAAGACAGCATTCTTGATCTATTGAGCAGAAATGCCCGCATAAGCACCGCGGAGATTGCCGCGCGTGTGGGAGTGACGGAAGCCAAAGTAAATGAATTAATAAAGGAACTTGAAGCGGATAATGTCATCAAAGGCTACAAAGTAATTCTTAATGAAGAAGCGCTTAACGAAAATATTGTCAGAGCCCTGATAGAAGTAAAGATAACGCCCGAGCGCGGCGGCGGCTTTGACCGAGCGGCGAAGCGCATTTGCCGTTTTCCGGAAGTTACGGACTGTTATCTGATTTCCGGAGATTATGATTTACGGCTGGAGGTGAAAGGCAACAGCCTTCGCGATGTCGCGGCGTTCGTTTCCGAGAAACTCTCTACTATTGACGGCGTGATTTCAACCGCGACTTTGTTTTTACTGAAAAAATATAAAGAATCCGGAAAAATACTGGAAGAAGAAGAAGAATATGAAAGACTCAAAATTTCCCCATAATAAAATAGCCGAACACATCCAAAAAATCCCCAAAAGCGGTATCCGGGAATTTTTTGAACTGGTGATCGGCTGCGACGATGTAATTTCCCTGGGCGTCGGAGAACCCGATTTCGTAACCCCGTGGACGATCCGGGAGAGCGCGATCTATTCGCTTGAAAGCGGGCATACCAGCTACACCTCAAATCAGGGATTGTTATCCCTGCGCCGGGCGATCTGCAATTACGTTAACAACAGTTTCGGGGTCGCGTATGTCCCGGAAACCGAATGCCTGGTAACGGTCGGCGTCAGCGAAGCCTTGGACCTGGCAATGCGGGCTCTGGTAAATCCCGGCGATGAAGTTATTTACAGCGAACCCTGCTACGTTTCCTACGGGGCCGAAATTCAGATGGTACACGGCGTCCCGGTGGTAATCGAGAATACCGCGGAAACGGAATTTTCTCTGGATATCGAGCGGTTAAAAGCTGAAATAACCTCGAAAACCAAAATTTTAATGCTTAATTTTCCCTGCAACCCGACCGGCGCCACCCTTGATCTGGAACAGCTGGAGGAAATCTCCCGGATTGCGGTAGAACATGACCTGATCGTTTTCACGGATGAGATTTATTCCGAGTTAAGCTACGTAAAACGGCTGCCGACCGTCGCGTCCTTCCCGGGCATGCGCGAAAGAACGGTATTTCTGCACGGTTTTTCCAAGGCTTTCGCCATGACCAGGTTTCGGATCGGTTACGCCTGCGGTCCGGCAGAAATTATCGCCGCCATGAACAAGATTCACCAATATACGATTTTGTGCGCCCCGATCATGGCTCAGGAAGCGGCGGAAGAAGCGTTGAAAAACGGTGCCGAACCCATGGAAAAAATGCGCCGCGAATATCAGCAGCGCCGCAATTTCATGGTTGACGGCTTTAACAAAATCGGGCTGAAATGCATTAAACCGAAAGGAGCGTTTTATCTTTTCCCGTCAATAAAGAACACCGGGCTTAGCTCAAGAGATTTTGCGAAGAGACTTCTGGAAGAACAAAAAGTCGCCGTTGTTCCGGGAACCGCTTTCGGGAAGTGCGGGGAAGGCTATATCCGCTGCTGCTATGCGGCGTCATTCGAAGAATTGGCCGAAGCCCTGAAAAGAATTGAGCTTTTTGTGGAAAACCTGAAAAAATAAATGCTGAAAGAATTTTTAAAGTATTATAAACCGCACCTCAGGTTGTTTGTAATTGATATGGGGACGGCCGTTATCCTGGCTTTCTGCGGCGTTGCCATTCCGGCCGTTACTTATAAGATCTTTAACGTCTATCTCAAGGACAGGCACCTGGAGATGATTTATGTAAGCCTGGCCGTCTGGGCGGTTTTTATTGCCCTGGAGACCCTCTGCGACTATGTAAATATAAAATGGGGGCATACTCTCGGTGTGCGCATGGAGGCGGATATGCGGCGGGATATGTTTGCACACCTCCAGAAACTTTCATTCAGTTATTTTGACCGGACCAAGACCGGGCACATTATGTCGCGGATCTCAAACGACCTGACGATGATTGCCGAAAGCGCTCATCACTGTCCCGAAGATTTTTTAATTTCAATAGTCACGATTTTCGGCGCTTTTGCGGTGATGATGTTTGTTAACCCGCTGCTTGGCGCAATTACTTTTGTCCCCCTGCCGTTTATAATTTTATGGGGGACAATATTCCAGTGCCGGATGAAAGAGCGGTTCCGGGAGACCCGCAAGGCGGTCGCAAACGTCAACAGCGGCGTGGAAAATTCCATTCAGGGAATCCGGGAAGTCCAGTCCTATGTAAATGAAAATACTGAAATAGAAAAATTCCACGTTGTAAACAAGAGATTTACGGACGCCAGGGAGAACGTTTTCGGTACGCTTGCCGGGTTTCATTCCGGAATAATGTTTCTGCTTCAAACCTATTCGGCGCTGTTTGTCGGCGCCGGGGCGGTCATGATTTACTATGACCGGGCCACGGTGCCCCAGCTTCTGATGTTTTTGATGTATTCCCGTTTTATTACCATGCCTATTTTCCGCCTGGTGGGTTTTGCCGAACAGTTCCAGCAGGGCATAACCGCTTTTGAGCGGTTTCGGGAGGTAATGGATGAGAAACCGGATATTGAAGACAGGGAAAACGCCCTCGACCGGAAAGACATTAAAGGCGAAATAGAGTTCAAAAACGTTTATTTCAGATATGACGACCAGGAAGAGGGGCAGGATTGGGTTTTAAACGATATTAATCTTAAGGCGACGGTCGGCCGGACTGTCGCCCTGGTGGGGGAATCCGGAGCCGGGAAATCGACCATAGCCGCCCTGATACCCCGCTTTTACGAAGTAAACCGGGGGGCGGTTATGCTTGACGGCAGGAACGTCATGGATTTGAAGAAAGAATGCCTGCGGACCAATATCGGCGTGGTGCAGCAAACGCCGTTTCTGTTTGATTCGACCATCAGCGAGAATATCCTGTTCGGGAAACCGGAGGCAAGCGAGGAAGAACTTATAGCAGCGGCGAAAAACGCCAATATCTACGATTTCATCATGAGCCTGCCGGAACAGTTCAATGCCGCCGTCGGCGAACAGGGCGTCAAGCTTTCCGGCGGGCAGAAACAGCGCATTTCGATTGCCCGGGTTTTCCTGAAAAACCCGAAAGTGCTGATTTTTGACGAGGCGACTTCGTCTCTCGACAATGAGTCGGAACAGCTGATCCGGCAGTCGATGGAAAAACTCTGCGAAGGCAGGACCACTATTATTATCGCGCATCGTCTTTCGACGGTTCGTAACGCAGACTATATCTACTGCATAAAGAACGGGAAAATAGTTGAAACCGGCACCCATAAGGAACTGCTGAAAAAAGACGGGTATTACAAAAAATTATATTCCATGCATGCTTTATAAAGACTATAATTATGATTAAAAAGGGCTAATTGTTCGTATCATGTTAAGATTTCTTTTAGTATTTGCCGCCGGGGCGGGCATCATGATAAAAGTTCAGGCGGAACCGTTGAAAATAGGCTGGGCTTCGCGGGATATCTCTACGGCCGAACCGGTCGGCATTCGCGGACAAAACTATCTGCGGATTTCGCAGAAGGTTCTTGACCCGCTCTCCGTTACCGCGCTGGCTGTCGACAACGGGAAAGACGCCGTTATTTTTCTCGCCATGGATAACGTCTGCCTTCCGAAACATATTAATAAAGCCATAACCGGAACCGTTGCGAAGCTGGCGCCGGAAGTGCCGGTCCGCAAAATACTTATGAATGTAACGCATAGTCACAGTACCGGCGATCTTTTCCCGTCGCGACTGGGGTTTCCGTGCGACATGCCGCGCACGCCGGGGCGGGAATATGCGGATTTTTTTGTCCGGCGCGCCGCCGAAGCAGTGGTTGAAGCCTGGAAAAAACGGACTCCCGGCGGTGTTGCCTGGGGGTACGGATATGCTGTTGTCGGACATTGTCGCCGCACAGTCTATTTTGATGACGCTTCCAAACGTTCCGGCGCGACAGCTTCCGTGCCGGGAGTCATGATAAACGGGCATTGCGTTATGCACGGCAATACGGATGACCGTCAATTCAGTCATTTTGAAACGGGTTCCGACCCTCATGTTAATTTGCTTTTTACCTTTGATTCGAAGGGCGGGCTCACCGGGGCGATTATCAATGTGCCGTGTCCTTCTCAAAGTTCAGGGAACATTTCGATGCTTTCCGCCGATTACTGGCATGACGTCCGCCTGGCAATTCGGGCAAAATACGGCGATATCTTTATTTTGCCGCAGTGCGCCGCCGCGGGAGATATCTCTCCGCGTATTCTTTACTATAAACAAGCCCAGGAGCGCCGTTTCCGGCTGAAATACGGCAGAAAAGCTGAATATCAGGGAGAATTTGCCCGCAAAGACAGTGCGGAACGCATAGCCGCCGCGTTTTCCGAGGTGTATTCATGGGCCCGGAAAGACATTCGCTGCAGTTTGCCCATTACCCATATTACCGCGGACATAAAGATTTCCAAACGCCCCGTCAGCGACGCGGAATTCAAACGTGAAAAAGAAATTTTGGCTGAACTCGAAAAAACCCCTTTTGCCGCCGCCGGCGATCCTGCGCAGCGCCAGCGTCATGATTCATATCTCGTTTCAAAACGCAGCCGTTGCCGCAGTATTATACGGCGTTACGAGGAGCAGAAGCGCAACCCCTGGGGAGATGTTGAACTCCATGCAGTACGGATCGGGGATATTGCATTTGCCTCCTGTCCGTTTGAACTTTATACGGATTACATGCTCCGGATTCAGGCGCGCAGCCCGTTCGAACAGACATTCATCGTCCAGCTCGCTAATACCGTTGACGTCAGCGGGTACGTCCCGACGGAAAGAGCCGAAAAGAACTGCGGCTACAGCGCCGATTATTATTCCAGTCGGATATCTTCGCGCGGAGGACAGGAACTTGTAGAAAAAACTCTGGAAATCCTGAAACAGATCAAAACGAACGATGCAAAATCGCCTTGCAAACGCCGACCATAGGCTGTTTCGGGGCGCTTTGCCTGGTGTTCTTTTGAAAAAAAACAGGCGGCCGCAACTGCGGCCGCCTTGCAGGGTTTCAGATTTATTCTGTCGAAGCATCTGCCGCATCGGCATTATTATCTTTTGCGGCTTTTCCCCCTTTGCGTTTTTCGCAGAATGCTTTCCCTTTCCCTTTAAACCCTTTCGGGTTATCTTTTTTCATCTCTTCCAGTTCTTTATACAGATCCGGATTTTGGGTTTTCAGTTTTTCGAGCCAGGCCTGCCATTTTTTTGCCTTGGCCCCCTGCTTTTCCTGGCGGGCTTTCTGCAGTTCCTGCATCTTCGCCTTGAAGGCCTCCGGGTCTTTTTCCCTCAGCTCTTTCATTTCCATCATTTTTTTGTATTTTTCCGGATCTTCCGTTTTCAGTTTTTCCAGACGGGCTTGCCGTTTAGCCTTTTGTTCTTCCATCCGCTTCATCATTTTTTCATATTTTTCCGGATTTTCCTTTTTCAGTTTTTCGAGCGACGCCTTGCGCAGTTCCTGCATTTTTTCTCTGAATGCAGCCGGATCTTTTTCCTTTAATTCCGTTAATTCCTTATACTTTTCCGGGTCAGTTTCTTTCAGTTTTTCGAGTAATGGCATGCGCCTGGGGCCTCGGGAGCTTTTTTGTGCTTCTTCTGCGAGGGTAGCGGTGGCGGCCAGAAAAGCGGTCGCGACAAAAATAAGCAACAAACGGGTTTTCATTTCAATCCTCCTTGGGTTAGGATTTTTCTTGATCTTGCTGCCTTGAATGTTAAGATAAACGCACCGCAATTAACATTATTGTAATTGTTTTTTACAAAAACGAGATTTTTCAAGCTGTGCGGTAGAACGCCGGCTCAAATTGTTGTCGTCCAACAATCCAGTATCGTCATCAAGTAATTTTTACGCGCTTGTAGTACCGCTTTT
>JAQUOK010000106.1 GCA_028717165.1 Victivallaceae bacterium
GGACAGCAGGTGGTAAAGTGAGGATGCGCGCTGCCCCGGAAATGGCGTATTTGCCGGGATTAGCGCCGGGTTAACAATGTTCAAAATAAATGGAAGTGAAAAATGGGGTATATGAGAAACGGAAAACTCCAAGCTCAAAATGGCTTGAAAATCATTAATTTTTAAAATTTACGGGATGATAGTGGGGCGGTTTCGGAATTTTTTATACTCCTGAACAGAAATTCCTCGAGTCAAATTTGGGGGCGGCATGATGACAGGCAAAAATCCCGATTTTCCGGACAGGCTCTAGTTATGTACAGATGAAACTGGTATTGTAAATGATTATAAAAATCAAATCATCCTGCTAAATCGTAAAAGTAAAAATAAAGTTATCTGGAAATTTTTTATAAAATTAGTATAGTATAAAAAACAGCCACGTTTCGATAAGAGATAAACCGATGGAAAAAAAGACAACTATAAAGAATATAAAAGAACTTGCCCGGTTGGCCGGCGCTTCCGTCGGAAGCACTTCCATGGTAATGAGTGGGAAGTGGGAAAAGAAAGTCAAAAAGGAAACTGCGGCAAGAATACTAGAAATAGCGAATGAGTATAATTACCGAGTAAATCCTTTGGGGCGTAGTCTGCAACTTAAACAGTATTTACGCATTGCCGTAGTAATAGAAGGAACGCTTCAGCAGCACCCCCTTCTTGGCGCTTTGAGTTTTTATGATTTTCTCGACATCGTCGCGGATCGGCTTGATAAAAGTGGTTATTCTATAGACATCATTCAGATGACAAAAGAAAAAATCAGCCGAACAATCCGCAACGGTTTTTTTTCGGCAAATAACGACGCAGTAATATTCATTGACTGGAATTCCGGTAGCCTCGAGAAATTTCTGAAAAGAGTATGTCCGGAACAGCCGTTTATTATAATCGGCGATGACCTGCAAACACTACAATGGAATTATCTTTATAGGGCGATCGAAAAAATGTCGTATAAAGCTGTAAATCATTTTATTAAAAATGGACATTCGAAAATAGCCATTTCCCGGGTTTGCGGTTCAAGGGACAGGTTTGAGAAAAAACTTGCCGGTTACAAACGGGCATTATATGAAGCGGGCATCAAATTCAATCAGGATTTCGTTATTGACCTTAACCGAAAAGCTCATTCCCTATCTTACGGAGTCCAGATCGCAAAGATGTTCATGGAGTTACCGGAAATGCCTACCGCATATTTTTGTGACGACAACATCGATGCTATGGGACTGCTCATTGAATTCGAGAAAAAAACGGTAAAGGTTCCTGAGAAAGTTGAAATAATCGGCTATGGCGATGCTACTGTTGCCGATATGGCGACAAAACCCCTTTCATACCTCAAGATTCCAACTATTCAGATGGCGGAGTTCGCCATTGAGTATATTCTTGATATCCTGCAAAATGGTAAAAAAACTGTTCCAGCTCAAAAACAATTTGAAGAGGAACTCATTCTTCAAGCAACCACAAAATAATTTTTCAGAAAAAATAATGCGAAAAATTTTGTTTTTTTATTGAAACGATTCATGTATTGAATTATAATATTTCTATAAACGGTTTTGTGTTAATAAAAAAACTACTGGGAACCAAAAATGAAAATCAGAGAAATTCCGTTCTTAGCCTTGGGCGGAGTAATTGCCCAAGATGATATTGATGCGACCAATAAGGTTATAAGCGCGGCAGCGAAAGGGGGAAACTTTTTCCCGATGCCGGAGGAAAATGATTTCCAGAATGCTTTTGCCGGACATGAAGGCGCTGAAAACGCAATCGCGGTCAATTCCTGCGGAACGGCGCTTGACTGTTGTATGATGGCGCTGGAAATCAAAGAAGGCGACGAAGTTATAACGACACCTTTGACTTTTGTTTGCAGTGCCGGAACCGCCATCGGACAGGGCGCAAAAGTCGTATTTGCTGATATTGATGAAACGACAATGAACCTGAATCCGGTAAAGGTCAGAGAAAAAATTACGAACTGGACGAAAGCGATTATCGCAGTACATTTTACCGGTCTTGCTTGTAATATTGATGGATTTGATAAGATAGCCGCTGAAACCGGAATCCCGGTTATCTATGATGCAGCTCATGCGGTCGGAACTAAATACCAGGGTAGCCCAATCGGCGGACGCGGTAAAGCTACATGTTACAGTTTCCAGAGTAATAAAAATATGACTTGCCTGGGAGAAGGCGGAGCCGTAACAACCAATGATCCGGAATTTGGAGAGAAAGTGCGTCAACTGAAAACCTTCGGTTATGTTTACGGGGGGCCTTCCCTGCGCGTGGCAAGCATCGGCTTCAATTACCGGATGACCAAACCGCAGTACGCCGTCGGCCTTACTCAGCTCGCCAAAATAGACGCCATTATAAAAGTGCGGCAACAGCGAATGGTTCAGCTCAATAATTTGCTTGCGGATGTTTCTGAGGTGATCCTCCCGGCGGGGCACGGCCCCGGACACGGCAGTCATCTGTACGTTTTACGGCTGAACACAGATAAGGTGGCGTTCACTACGGAAGAATTCAGGAAACGGCTTCTGGAAAAATACAAAGTGGGAACGGCTAAGCATTATCCTCCCGTATGGAGCTGGGAGGCCTTTGCGGATCTGGGGTATAACGGTGAAGGCTGTCCGCTGGCGGCCAAAGCGTGCGCGCAGGTTATCAGCATGCCGATATTCCCCGGCACCCGGGAGGAAGATGTTGAATATATAGCCTGGGCGGTAAAGGAAACTTTAGCGGATCTGAAACGGGGATAAGCACATGGATAAAGTAAAATGGCTGCTGGTCGGAGCCGGGGACATTGCGCATAAACGGGTGGCTCCGGCATTGGCCGGCGCTGAAAATTCGGAACTTGCCGGAATTTGCGACGTACGGAAAGAGCCGGCCGCGCAGATCGCGGAAAAGTTCAAGCTTAAATATGTTTACACGGATTTTGAGGAAGCGCTGGCAAGAAGCGACGCTGATGCCGTCTATCTGGCGACGCCGGTCTGGCTGCATCCGGAACAGGCTGTAAAAGTATTGAACGCCGGAAAAAACGTGCTGGTCGAAAAACCGCTCGGGCTCGACGCAAACCAATGCCGGACAGTCATCCAAGCAGCAAAGCTTTCCGGAAAAAAAGCCGGATGCGCGTACTATCGGCGTTATTTCAAGCGTTACGAATATGCCCGGAACATGCTGGCGAACGGTGAATTCGGCAAGGTCGTAAACATCAGGATGACTTATTATTCATGGTTTGCCCCGGAAACGTCCGACCCGAAACATTGGCGAGTAGAAAAAAGAAAGTCGGGCGGCGGGCCGTTGAGCGACATGGGGACGCATATGTTCGATGTCCTGATCGGTCTTTTCGGAATGCCGGAAAAGGTGTATGCGAAATGCGCCAATCTGGTTAATAACTGGAATGTCGAAGACTCTGCCGTAATTATAATGGAGCTTGAAAAAGGAACTCAAGTTACCGCGTCTTTCAACTGGAACTCGAAAACCTGGCGGCATGAATTCGAAATTGTCGGAACCGAAGCGAAACTGGACTGGCTGCCTTATGACTGCGGAGCCATCGTAAAAACCGTCGGGCGCAATATTGAACAGCTTGAAATGCCCGAACCTGAAAACGTTCATGCTCCCCTGATCCGTGACTTTAATGCTTCAATTCTTTCCGGCAGAACGCCGTCATGTTCGGTGGAAGAAGCCGCGAAAACCAATATTCTGCTCGACGCCGTGTATAAATCAGCGGCGGAAAACCGGGAAATAAAGGTGAGCTTATGAAATTCGCGCCCAAACCGGAAAATGATTTTGCCCAGTTCATCCGGACGTATTATGATGAATGCCAGGCCAGATTCGGCCGGATCGAAGCCATTGCGGGGAAATGGATGTTCAGGGACCTGATCCCCGGCATGAGTGATTTCGACACCAGGTTCATAGTTTCAGATAATATGGCGCCGGACGACTGGTGCGAAATGTCTATGGCCATCGGGCGGGCGCATCATTATCTCTGCCAGCGTTTTCCGGAATGGGCGCGCAATCTTGAGCACCTGCCGGGCATCAACCTGACCTGGAATGAATTTACCTCGGAAGAAAATTATTATCCTGAATACCGGCAGTGGAGTTTTTATCATACCCGTGAACCCGGACGACTGAGCGCAGCGCTGGAAAAACTTGATGAGCGGAACTGGTCGGAGAAAGACGAATACCATTTCCTGAAAAAATTCTGTCTTTATTACGGCCGCTACAACCGTTCCATCGATCCGCCGGTAAACCTGGGGCCGCATGCTAACAAATACCCGCTGCACAGCCGGATTATGCATTACTTCGAACCGCCGGTACAGGCTGCCGTCATACTGCTCAGAAAAGAAATCATGACCGGGAAATTCGAATCCCTGGAAAGCGCCGGAAAATTGTTTCCGGAATTCAAATGCTGGGAGCTGATCCGGGAAATATTACATGCGAACTATGAAATCCCGAAATGGTACGGGGAACCCTATCTGACGGAACTTGAAGACGCAATGGAATATGCTTTGCAGGAAATCCTTAAGGAACTCGGAAATTCCGTATCGCTGATCCCCCGGACGGACGGCGCGGATATCGGGTTATGGCGGAAAGCGTTGGAGCGGACTGAAATAGATCCGGGGTTGAAAATTTTTGAAAACGCCAAATTCAGCCGGTTAATGAAAGGCCGTTTGTGGTTTTACGCCAACGCCCCCGGGCATTTTGATTCGACCTGGCTGATCGAGAACGAGCTTCTGCGCATGAACAAAAGTTATATCAAAGCGCCTTTCCCCACCTACTGGAAAGAAAAAACGGGCGAAGATACTGAAGATGTCAACCGGATATTCGGGGAACTTGCCGGAAATGTGCTGACGGAAAAAGAAGTCGCGTCTTTAAAGGAGTTCAACAAACTTACTCCGGGTTACTGGGAAAAAGGTAAAGAAAAAAATACCGCCCTGAAAATAGTCGAAATCTTTGATGATGTTTTCAGGTCATTAGTTAAAATATCGACAGATTTGTCAAAAGAAAAAAAGGTTGCGAATAATGAATGTCAAAGCGTTGAAACTGTTTGACTATGACTACGGAAACCAATGGGAAAATAAAGTATCCGACCATTGGGATTATACTGATTTTAAAAATAATGAGTCATGGCGTAAAGGCTGGATCAGTATGGACTGCGCCCTTTACAATCCCAATGATGACCGGGTGTACTTGGGAATCACTTCTTTCGATGCGGATATTTTTAGGGCTTATGACCGTAAAAAACGGGAGTTCGTCGATCTGGGATATGGCAGTATTGCCAACAAATTCGACGCCAAATTCCATCGTTCGCTGGTAGAAAGCAATGACAACTGCCTTTATGCGGCAATAGCGTTGCTCCATGACAGCGACAATTATCTGAAAGCGCCCGGCAGTCCGATCGTAAAATACGATTTAAGCTCAGGCACAATAAGCAAAATGGGCATTCCCGTGCCCCATGCATATATTCAGTCCATCGCAATTGATAATGAACGCGATATGATTTACGGTCAGTGCCTGGCGCCTGAATACGCTTTCTCGTTTAACCTGAAAACCCGAGAAAGCAGAATAATCGGCCTTCTCGGCAGTGGTTACGGTGGGCTGGCCCAAGGAGAAAACATTGTTGTGGACAGGAACGGTTGTGCCTGGTTCACCTGGAGCGTCACCAGGGCCTGGCAGGACCAGCCGGGGCCTGATGCTCACCGCCTGTGCAAATACGATCCGGAAAAAGGAGAGATGATCTTCTTTGCGGGCGGACTGCCTAAGAAAAACGGCGATTACGGTTTTGCAAAACCTGAAGCTTTTTTTGTTTTTAATGACGAATACGTCTATGCCAGCGGCGACAACGGTTCATTTTACCGGATTGACGCTGATTCGGGACAAGCCGAACTTTTATTCACGCCGGTAAACGGCATACGCAGCCGTCTTTCATCACTGGTCAAAACTGCTGACGGCATCGCATATGGAATAAGCGGCCGGGACGGGAAATGCCGGCTGCTGAAGGTTAACTACTCAGATGGTTCGTTTGAGCTGCTCGGTGAAATAAAAGACTCCGCCGGAGCCGCAATGTGGCAATGCCATGACATTGTCCATGCGGGGAACAACGTATTTTATGCCTGCGAAAACGACAATCCCTACCGGAGTTCGTATTTATGGGAGATATCTCTATAAAAATATCAGGAAAATCCTTATTCATGGATATGAATGTGAATATTTCCATTTGGGATATTTCCCTCATCATTGCGGTTTCCGCAATGGGGGCGATACTTGCTTTTTTGAAGAAACCGGAGCATAAAGCCCTCATATGGAATTTCCCTGTTCCGTTCACGCTCGCCTGCCTGGCGCTGGGTAAACCGATAAATGAAACCCATGTCCTGGGGCTGGTATTGCTGACCGTATATACTTTCGCGGTATATTGTCTTCATGTCTTTTACCGGATGAATATTGTACTTTCAATTGTCATAAGCGTTATTCTCTATTGCGTTTTGGCAGGAATCGTCAAACAGTGTCCTCAAAACAATTATCTGTTCTGGAGCTTATGTTTTCTGCTGGCCGTGTTTGCCGCTATGCTGCTGGCACTAATTCCGGACAAGCCTGAACCCGAAAGCCGGACCCAGTTACCGGTGTTGATAAAATTACCAATGCTCGTCGGCATTGCAACTTTTATGGTTGTTCTGAAAACAAGTTTTGAAGGAGCCATAACTACCTTTCCCATGGTTGGCGTAATAGCCGGTTATGAAGCTCGTAAATGTCTGTGGACAGTTTGCCGGCAAGTACCGGTAATGATACTTTCATTATTGTCGATGATTATTACCTGTCGAATAATGGCCCCCTGCTGCGGCGAAAAAATCGCACTTTTAATCGCGTGGGGCGTTTTCCTCACGGAACTCCCCCTGTTGCTGAGAGTAAAAAAACAATTAACCGTGAAAAGGACAATGAACAATGTACAGTAAAAATACGGGGTCTGAAAGTAATGCTTGTCTGCTCGTATTAATTGATTCCGGCGGCAACCATTGGAAAAGGATAATTGTCCGGGAAACAATATTTGCCGCTTTGGAGCATTATGGGATACCGTATCGGGTTTTGGATATGGCAGAACATAAATTGACCGGAGAGGACTTATCGGGATGCGCCGGCGTTTTAATTGCCCAGCAGGATATCGGCAAACGATTTTCAGGGAAAGATGTTAGTTTGTTGAAGGAAGCCGTCAGTAACGGCCTCGGCTTGATCAATTTTGATAACAGCCTCAGAAATTATCCCCGCGCATATTATGAAATTTTCGGCTTCGAAAAATTAAATCCGGCTCCTTATGCCACTAATATTCTATCAATAAAAAGCAACGGTCATTATATTACCGGGATGCGGAGAGAAAATCCTGATTTTTATAATTTAAAGAAAATGATATCCGCTACGCTTGTGGAAAAGCATGGGGAAAACGTTCATATTTGCGCAGAAGCCGTTTTGGGTAAAGAACAACTGATTTATACCAGACATCTGGTTCCCGGCGGAACTTATGAGCCCGGCAGTTATCCAATCGTGCTTGCGGCAGATTACGGGAAAGGTAAAGCCGTACAATTTTTAGTCAGCCCCAAGCTATGGCTGAATGGGATTATGGGACATGCAAGGGGCATTGATGATTTGTTCTGGAGATCAATTATCTGGACGGTCCGCAAACCGTTTGCGGCAAACATCATCCCGCCGTTTATCACTATGTCGTTTGACGATTCCCGCGGACTCTACGATTTTGAATATCTGGAAACAGCCAATCAATACGGCTACAAGCCTTTGTGCTCATTGCTCATAAGGGATGTGCCAGAACGGCTTTTCAGCAAAATCAGAAAACTATATGCTGAAGGTAAATCAATCTTCAACACGCATGCGTTGGATTATTACAATCTTCTGGCATTTGATTTCGGAAGAGGTGAATATTCTCACAAAAAATTGCAGGAAATATTCTCATACGAAGATGAATGGTGGAAACGGGCCGGATTCAGGCAATCAATGGTAATCGTTTTCACTGGGGAGAATATGGGACAAACGCATTGCCTTTCCTGAAAAAACGGAAGCGAAATTATTTTTGTCCGGCCTTGCAGATGGGAGAGTTGAAAACAGATATGTACTTGGAAAAAGGGTATTATCCTTATAACCTGCAAACTCGTTATTATGATGATCTGCCGGACGGAAAAGATTTCTTTGCTTATGCCAGTATGGATGACCGGCATCAGGAAGATTTTCTTGCGGGCTGCACCACTTATCTGAAAGAACGTGATCACAATGATGTTGAAAAGGCGG
>JAQUOK010000107.1 GCA_028717165.1 Victivallaceae bacterium
ATAAAAATAGTTTCGGCGATCCAGAATTACAATGTCATGGGGAGTGAACTGGTTATGGCGCTGCGCAGGTTTGGAGGAGAAAAAATCCAGCTTTTCGTGCCGTATGAAATAGTAAAATGAGATCAGAGCCATCCTGAAGGGCGAGCCGTAGACGTTGAACGTATTTCGGCTGGTGAGGACACTCGCCCTCCATTTATAACACCGCATTACTATTTCACTTGGAGGGCGACTCGAGCCGTTAGGGTTTCACATTTTCAGCTCGTGAGGACACTCGCCCTCCAGGAAACGCACAACGCGGCGATATGAACATTTCAATGAGCGGAAGTGTATTTGATATTTGCTTTTGCCGTCCACAGGATATGATAAACTTTTTTCCCCTGTTCGTTCCAGCGTATTTCAAAGTCGCTTTTAATTTCGGCCAGATCAGCCGGCAGAGCGTTTTGTTCCTCGAAAAGTCTGCTGGCGCTGATTACCCGGCGGACAATATCATGATAAGGCACGTCATCGGTAGAAAAATGAAAACTCCCGCCGCTTTTGAGCGCCCGGTGCAGCTGCGCGCAGAAATCCGAACACAGAAGGCGGTTCCCGCGATGCCGCCCTTTGGGCCAGGGATCAGGGCACAGGATATGCAGCCGGGTCAGGGTTTTGTCCGGGATCATCGAAAACAGATGTTTTGCTTCAACCCGCAGGGGGTAAATATTGGAGATGCCTTCGCGGTCGTTGCGTTTCTGGAGTTTGCGCAAACGCCCGATCATCACATCCGCGGCGAAAATCATCCGTTCCGGGTAGCGTCGGGCGAGCTTCGTGGCAAATGAACCTTTTCCGCAGCCGAGATCGAGTTCGATAATTTTGTCTTTCAGTTCGAAAACATCATCCAGACGGCAGTATTCTCCGGTTAATATTGCAATATTCTTATCTTCAGGCTTATTGAGCATTTATGAATTCTTTTCAGGGTCTTTTTCGGTTTTGTTTCTTGCTTCTTTTTCGGCGTCTCTTTGATTGAGCCTGGCAATGGTTTTTTCCCGTCTTTCGAGAAGCAGTTTCATAGTGTCGGCATCAACCAGCCGGTATTCTCCGTTTTTCCCGATAATGCCGGGGTAGTTGTTAAGATAATTTGAATAGTTTCTGTCGCCTGCGGCTGATTTCAGGAAAACTTTTGCGGCTTTGGGGTCTCTCAGGTTGCCTAAGAGGTTCAGGTAAGTACGTCTGAAATTGTTGTCCTGCTCCGCAAAATCCGCCCAGGGCAGAATAATATCCGTATAACGCAAATCGGGATTTCGGCCTAAAGCATCGCATAAAGTATAAAAAGTGTTCAGATTTGTCTGGTTGGGGGCTCCCAGGGCATCGACGATTTTTTTCCATGATTTAAAACTGATGACGATTCTATTATCCTGCGTGATATAGAGAAGTTCTCTCTGACGGCGGGGCGGGATCGTTTCAAGTTCTTCGCAGATGATTTTTCCCCCGGCTTTCGGATCCAGACAGCAGATCGCCTTGATAAGGTTGAGGCGTCGGTAGTAGTCATTATTATTGGCGGGCATTTCTTTCAGAATATTTTCAAGCAGCGGCAGGTCTGATTTTTTCAGAATGTTCAAGGAATGGTTCTGGAATGCGTTAATTGCGACTTCTCTATCCCGGGAATTACCGCTTTTCAAAAGTTCTAAAACAACTTCCCGAAGTTTCCCGCTTCCCATTGTATTCAGGGCGGATATAATTTGCGATGAATAATTTCTGCCGGAAGAGCCTGTGTGGAGCATTTTCAAAAGCGCGTCTTCGGCTTTTTTCCCGCCCAGACAGCCGAGAATAGTTATTACCTGATATTTCGCGTCGGAAGGGCCGTTATTGAGCAGCAGGAGTGCGGCTTCAACCAGCTCATCCCGCGAGCCTTTTCCCGGAGCCGGCGGCGCATTTTTCAATTTTTCAATAGCCAGGGAGTTTTGTTTTACCGCCCGGGAAATTTTTTCGATTTCAGCGCCCTGCTGTTCCTGAAGTCGTGCTATATCCGCCCATCTGCCGTCGGGGCTTTGACAGCCGTAAATGATGACGGTAAGGAATGCTGCGCTCAAAGAAGCCAGTAAGTTTTTCATAATGTCCTCCTTGTTTTTTTCAGACCATACATAGGAATTGTGGAAATACAATAACTGAAATTGAGACCCCCAAACCTCCAATTCCCTAAAATAACTGTTTTTGATTATTTGCGTTTACATGGCGCGTTCGACGACAATTTCCGGGTCAATTTCTTCTTTGAGCACATTTTCGATGCCGTCTTTCAGGGTAAGCGTGGCCATCGGACAGCCGCCGCAGGCGCCTTTCAGTCTCAGGGTAACGGTTTTGTCCTCGATGCTGACGATTTCCATGTCGCCGCCGTCGTTCTGGAGATAAACGCGCAGTTCTTCCAGGCGGGCTCTTATTTTGTCGTGTAATTCTTTCATGGTTTTTTCCTTTTTTTAGGTTTAAGGTTGTATTTCATTTTGTAAAGCTTTTGATTTTCTGTTGACAAACTTTTTCTGTGCGATCAAGCAGTTTTTTTACATGAACCGCGAGAATCTCCAGATCCTCTTTTGATATCCGGTATTTTGGGTCATAACGGCCCCCGATATAAGCTTCGTCCAGCAGTCTAAAGCGGTCTTCCTCCTCTTGGGTTTCACAGGGGAAAATACCGGCAAGAGAATTATCCTCCTTGGCGGCCATCAGGCTTAACAGGCCAAGCCGGTGTTCGTTAGGGAGATAGTTTGTGAACACAAGAAGGATTGCTTTGAAAGAGTGTTCCGCTGACTGTTGGAGGTCAAAAGCGGCTAGTGAATACCATTCTTTATTAACATGATCTAACGCTGTTTTAAAAAATTGATTTGCCCTTTCAAACCAGTAATCAAAGTGTTCCTGAGCAATGCGTCGTTTTTCTTCCTGAGTCTGTTTTTGTTCACCTGCAAGTTCAAACCTGCCGGAATCAAAAAGCATACGGCCTTCTTTTTTTATGTCGGAAAAAAAGTATTGTCCCTTGACAAGCTTGATATTCAAATCCCATATATCGTGAACTATGATCCTCGGATGAGCGCTGGTTTTTAACGCGTTGCACTCCTCTGTTATTTTACGCCACAGAAGGCTGTCGTCAACAGTGGTTTTATGTTCCGGAACGACAAGGATATCATAATCCGACGCGTGTCCCGACCTGCGGTCCGGCTTGAGGTCGGCTTCGACTTTGTAATTTCCACGGGCGTATGAACCGAAAAGTATGATCATTTCCACATCGCCGCACCTGCCGCGGATAACGGAAACAATATCATTCAATTCGAGACGCTTTATTTCCGGTAAATGTTCAATCGTCTGTTTCATATTACCTCAACTTAAATGACTAAATTTACATCGTGTGGAAATTTTTCTACCCAATTTCGGCTATCTCGTCCTGACTCAGTCTCAAGCGAACGGCTCGACAGAGTCTCGCCACAAATTCCGTATCTCCCGATTATGGCGCCGATGATTGCCTGGGAAGTGCTGACCGGAACCCCGATAACGGCAAAAACGTGGACGGTTACGGACATTGCCGAGACCGCGGCGAATATCGTCCGCCTTGCTTTCGGCCCTGTGGACTTCGGCGAAAGCCGCCTTGGCGGCGGCTCTGTCCATATTGCCGCAATATCGTTTTACGGCATTCTGAAAAGAATCCATACAGGTAACGACGCTGGCGCAATATTCGGAAACCTGCTCCTGGATTTCCTTCTGTCTGCTTGCAAACATCATAGTGCCCGGTCCTTACGGTTTACCAGATAAACTTGGCGCCGCCGAGGCGATCGGCGAATTCTTTCAGTACTTTTTCTTCCTCTGCGGCTCCGCCGCGGGCCACGAAGGTGGCGCTGAAACGCACATAGTGGCCGGCATCGTCCCAGGGTACCGAACTGATGAGTTTTTCCCGGATCAGCCATTGGCTGAAGTCTTCACCGGAGGCGAAACTTTCGCCGCCGGCAATGCCTTTCGGGGCTTTCACATATAAATAGAACGAACCTTCCGGCATAACTGCCGGGAAGCCGATCTTCTGCAGAGTTGTGGTCATGCTTTTCAGGCGGCGTTCGTATTTGCCGCAGATTTTCGGGGTAATTTCAGACTGATTTGCAAGAGCCGCAATGGCGGCTTTCTGGATTGCCGCGAACTGGCCGCTGTCGGCGTTGTCCTTAACGCTGGCGAAAACCTTGACTGCCAGTTCATTGCCGCATACCCAGCTCAGCCGCCAGCCGGTCATATTGAAGCCTTTGGACATGCTGTGAAGTTCGATGGCGACTTCTTTGGCGCCCGGCAGCGACAGAATGCTCAGCGGTTTGCCGCTGAAATTGAGTGGAGCGTAAGCGGCGTCCGAAACGATCAGGATTTTGTTTGCGCGGGCGAAATCGATTGCTTTGGCGAAAAACGCTTCCGTCGCGGAAGCCCCGGTGGGGTTGTTCGGGTAATTCAGGTAAAGCAGTTTGGCGCGCCTGCGCTGGTCCGCGGTCAGGGAGTCGAGATCGGGCAGAAAGCCGTTTTTCTCAAGCAGAGGCAGATTTACCACTTCACCCTGGAAATATTTGCTCCAGGTGCCCAGTACCGGATAGCCGGGAACGGTCATAATGCAGACGTCGCCGGGATTAATGAAACAAGCGGGCAGCAGGCTCAAAGCGGATTTGCTGCCGATGGCGTGGACAATTTCTTTATCCGGATCGATGTCGACGTTATACAGTTCCTTCATGTATTGGGCGGCGGCATGAGTGAATTCGCTGATGCCGTTATCCGTGTACGTGCGGTTTTCCCATAGCCTGGCTTCTTTATTCAAAGCCTCGATCACTTCCGGGAAAGCGGCCTCGTCTGGTTCGCCGACGCCCATATCGATCAATTTTACGTCGGGATTGGCGGCCTGGGCGGCGCGTTTGGCGCGTTTGATCTTTTCAAACTTGTAGATGGTGGTGTCCTTCCCGAATTTACTGCCGCCGACCCGTTCAGCGAAATTTTCCTGTAAAAAACTTTCTTTCATTGAATATCCCTGTTTTTTTGCTGATTTTTTTCGCAATTTATTATTTTTCGCTATACTGTTATAGCTGAAATCAAATACAATAAGCTTACTCTAAGCTGAAACGCAAAAATATTTATAACATAAACATTGTGCATTTGAACCTGAATCGAAGCGAATGACGCTACAGAAAAATAAGCTTGACCGCTTACAAGTACAGCCGAAACTGTTCTTTTGCAATTAATCCAGGGAATAAGTTTGTAAAAAAATCAGAAATTCAGAGGTAAAAAAACATGGAGAAAATAATTGTTGACGGCAAGGAATTTGAAGCCTGGCGGATACCGACCGAATCCGCTTCGATTCTGCTGATAAGAGCCGCGCACGGTTTCATCGGCTGCGGCTATTTTGATATAGCGACGGCGAACAGGCTGAACGAACATGTCGGGATCGTTACCGGGGTAAAAACTTTTGCCGATATGCTGGAGGCGAGGCTGGTCAAATGCAGCAGTTGCGCAGAGACTGTCGGCCTCCGTCCCGGCATGACCGGCCGCGAGGCCCTGAGAAAACTATCTTGAACTGATGATGTGACTGTTCCGCTGGGAGCGCCGGTCGCCAGACCGGCAACCGATAACCGATAATTGAAAATGAAATACTGATAACTGACAACTGAAAAAATGAAAATTATTGCCGATAACAAGATACCGTTTTTGAAAGGCGCGCTTGAACCGTATGCGGAAGTGATATACCTGCCCGGAGCCAAGACCGGCCCGGAGGAAGTGAAAGACGCCGACGCGCTTATTACCCGGACCCGTACCGAATGCGACGAAAAGCTCCTGAAAGGTTCAAAGGTAAAATTCATAGCCAGCGCTACTATCGGATACGATCATATAGATACCGCCTGGGTTGGGGCCAACGGCATTAAGTGGACTAACGCGCCGGGCTGCAATTCCTCGTCCGTGGCCCAGTATATCTGTTCCGTTCTGCTGAATCTCGCCTGTGGCCGCGGGTTTTCCCTGCGCGGCAGAACCCTCGGCGTGGTCGGAGTCGGCAATGTCGGTTCGAAAGTCGCCAGGGTCGGCGAGGCTCTGGGAATGCGGGTACTGCTCAACGACCCGCCGCGCGCTGAAAAGGAAGGGCAGGGCGGCTTTGTCGATTTGGCGCGGCTAGTTGCCGGCTCTGATTTTATCACCATGCACGTGCCGCTGGAAACAAGCGGAAAATACCCGACTTTTCACTTGGGGAATAAGGAATTGTTCAAGGCGATGAAGCCGACTGCGTTTTACATTAATTCTTCGCGCGGCGCGGTTTGCGATAATCGGGCGTTGAAGGAAGCGTTGAAGGATTCGGATATTGCCGGAGCGGTGCTGGACGTCTGGGAAAACGAACCGAACCTGGATTTGGAACTTTTGGATCTGGTTGATTTCGGGACGCCGCATATTGCCGGGTATTCAGCCGACGGCAAGGCCAACGGGACGGCGATGAGCGTTAACGCAATTTCTGAATTTTTCGGTTTGGGCTTGGAAAACTGGTATCCGTCCGATGTTCCGGCTCCGGAGAATACTGTTCTGAAAATTCCCGGAGAAGGAAGTTTTGAGGAAAGATTACTTGCGGCGGTTAATCCGTCTTATAATGTAAAAGAAGACTGCGGGCGTCTGCGTGAATCGCCGGGAACTTTTGAAAAACAGCGCGGCGATTATCCGTTGCGCCGCGAGTTCCCGGTATTTACGGTGGAATGCGCTGACGCGGAAATCGGCAAAGTGCTTGCCCGGCTTGGTTTCAAAGTCAATTCTTAGAGGAAATCTTATGTATAACGCGATTATCTGCCGTTACCACGAAATAGCGATAAAAGGCGGCAACCGCTCGATGTTCGAGAAACGCATGGTCGAGAACATGTATTATCTCCTGCGCAAGGTTCATGACATCAGGATTTCGCGTGTGCGGGGACGGATCTGGATAGAGCGCAAAGACAAAGAACTTTTTACGGATGAACAGCTCGAGATCATTGACGAACAGCTTCAGCGCGCTTTCGGCCTGGAGTCTTTTTCCCCGGTGATAATGTGCGAGCCGACCATGGACGCCATGAAAAAGGCGGTTGATGTTTCCTGCCGCCCTTATTTTGCCAAGGCTTTCGAAGCCAAACCGGTAGTTTCCTTCAGGATAAGGGCCAAGCGCAGCAACAAGAATTTCGAGCTTGATTCCAGGGGTATCGAAATCGAACTGGCGCGGGAAGTCGGCAGGGAATACGATTACGATTCGCTGACCATAAATCTGGAAGAGGCCGATGTTACCGTCTGGTGTGAGCTGCGCTGTGAATTCGCCTTTATTTATTATGATATTATCCGCGGTCCCGGCGGCCTGCCGGTGGGAAGCAATTCCCCGGTGCTGGCGCTGCTTTCGGGCGGGATTGATTCCCCGGCGGCCTGCTGCGAAATAATGAAGCGCGGCTGCCGCTGTGATTTCATTACTTTTCACAGTTCGCCTTATACGCCGCCGGCGACGGTCGATAAAGTCCGCCGCATAGCGCATCACCTGAATCTGTTTCAGCCTCCCGCCCGTTTATTCATCTGTAACCTGGCGCCCTTGCAGAAACTTATCCGGGACAAATGCAATCCCCGTTTCAGGACGGTGCTTTACCGCCGGATGATGTTCCGCATTGCCCGGGCGGTTGCGGTCAGACATAAACGTCAGGCCCTGGTTACCGGTGAGTCGGTCGGGCAGGTGGCGAGCCAGACGATAAAGAACATGGCGGCGATCGATGCGGCGATTGATATGCTGGTTCTGCGTCCGTTGGTGGGTACGGATAAAAACGACGCCATTGCGCTGGCGAGGCGGATAGGCACGTTTGATATGTCAAGTGAACAGGTGCCCGACAGCTGCACGGTGTTCGCACCGTCCAATCCCGCCACGGCGGTCGTTTTGAGCAAAATACTGGAGGATGAAGCCAGAATCCCGGAATACCCGGCAATGCTGAAAGAAATAGTTGAAAATATAGAAATCTTAACCCCTTGAGATCAGGAGGAAATATGTCAAACGACACTAAAAACCCGGATTGTAAATGTCCTTATTCCTGTCCGCGCCATGGTGAATGCGAAAAATGCCAGGCATATCACCGCCGCCACGGGGAACGCACGTATTGCGGTAAATAGTCGTTACTGAAAAAGTCTGTTTTGCTTCATAATCTGGAGCTGTAATTGTTTAGTCCCAAAATGTTGTTTCCCCTGAAAAATTCTTCATTTTTTTCAGGCCTACATGCTTGAGTCATTTTCTGATTCATAGCGCCTCCATGGTTAAGTTGTTGTTATTTTTCGGAAAAA
>JAQUOK010000108.1 GCA_028717165.1 Victivallaceae bacterium
CTGGCCGCGATGGAGCCGATTATAATTCTGGCGCTCGGCGTCATCGTTCTGCTGGTGGTTTTTTCGATATTCCTGCCGATTCTGGAAATGAGCAACATCTGATCGGTTATCAGCTATCAATAAAAAACGTAAAACTCAATAAGGAGAACTGAAAAATGAAATGTAAACGTCGTAAAAACTATACCATGATGGAAATGGTTATCGTGATTGTCATTATCGGGCTGCTGACGGCAATCGCTACCCCGCTGTATATGAACCATCTGAAACGGGCGAGGATCAATACCGCCAAAACCCAGATAAAACTGATTGAACAGGCTGTTTTTGATTTCCAGCTTGACATGAAACGTCTTCCCCTGGCTGAGCACGGCCTGCGGGAACTTGAGGAAAACCTTGCCAATGATGAAAAATGGAGCGGTCCCTATATCCGTCCGAATGTTCCCCAGGATCCATGGGGCGGCGAGTACATTTATACCGTTCCGGGAGAACATGGTGATTTCGACCTTGCCTGTTACGGCAGTGACAAACAGCCCGGCGGACAGGGCGATGCGGCGGATATTACCAATTGGGGGAGTTCTGAATAGTGTTGAGTCAAATACGCAATGCCAGGGTACAAGGGCGGCTGCACCTTTTCCGCTGCATTCAGGTCTCCCGATGTCGCAGCGGCTGTCCCCGGCCGTGCAAGAGGTCTGTTTATGTTTGAACAGCGGCGATATTATACTACTATTGAATTGATAACGGTAATAGTTATTCTTGGTTTGGTGGGCGCAATGGCGGCTGCCAACTTTCGCCGGATACCCGCATTTCTGTCGCTGGAAAGTAAAATCAGTGATCTGAAAAGACTTATGGCGCAAGCCCGCAGCAATGCCGTCTGCCGGGGCAGAAATACGCAACTGGTTTTTGATACTGAAAAACGCTGTTTTTATATATCGCAGCCGCAATCCGAAGAAAAAACGGAAGCGGCCGGTTCTGCCGGAATATATTTGCCGGAAGAGATAGAAATCAAAATCAATGATGAGGCGTTCGGGGACGAGAATTCCCGGAATGCGGTATTCTGTTTTTATCCCGACGGAACGGGGAGCGGCAACAGTATGACTTTGCAGTTGCGAAAGCACGCGTTTACGATCAGTGTTTCCCCGCTTTCCGGAAGCATTGTCGATGAGGAGGTAAAAGTTTCGGAATGAGCTTGAAACCCAGGAATTTCACTATGATTGAAGTTTTGATCGCCCTGGCGATCCTGTCGATGACGATAGTATCGCTGATGCTGCTGGCGGGAGCGGCGGTCAAACGTACCGGCCGGGCAGCGGAGCGCTGGGAACATACCCATTTGCTTACTCAGGCGGTGGAGTTTTTTATGCTTAATGAAGCCGGTGCCGAAATAGACAGACGTTTTTTCCCGCTTGAAGACTACCGGACGGAATGTGCTTTTGAAGAGCCTGCCGGATTGTCCGGAAACGTGGATTATGAATATGGCGGCCAGCGCCTGACGGCGATGAAGGTTGTGTTGCTTGATAAAAACGGAAAGACTCTGGATTCCGTAATCGTTGAACGTATTATCGGGGAACTGGAAAAATGAGGAAATCAGAAGCCGGTTTCACACTTTTTGAAGTAGTGCTGGCGCTGGCGATTTTTGCGGTAGCTTCTTTGCTGACCGGTTCGACCCTGTATGCGATGCAGCGTTCATGGAAAAAAATCAGAGTTCAGTCCGTGCGCCTTAAGACCTGTCAGTCTGTTGACCGGGTGCTTGATTATGCCTTTCGCAATGCCGTTCCCTTCAAGTGGCAGGATAAAAATTTGAAGGAAAGTCTGGTTTTCAAAGGTGACCGGCAGGAACTCATACTGGCATATCTGCACCGGGTTTCAAATGTGAAAAACGGAGGTATCCGTTTTATCAAATTCTGTGTGGAGAACGGGAATCTGACGGTTTATTACCGTCCGACTCCGATCTTGTACTGGCTCAAGGAAGATCTGGAATCTGCCTGCAGCAGGGAAATCATAGCGCGTGATGTGGAAAAAATAAGTTTTCTTTATGCTGACCGGAATGCCGAAAGCCTTAACTGGGAAGACGCCTGGGATGAGGAAAAAGAAAAAAATATTCCGCTGGCGATCCAGATGACGGTCGAGTTTAAGGACGGCAGCAAGGTATCCTGGCTGCGCCGCACCGCCGGCAACAGTTATGAAACTACTTACGGTAAAAGGGAAACGGTTATCAAGTGAAAAACGGCAAAAGCGGAAAGGAATCGGGGATAGCCCTGGTTGCAGTTCTCTGCACCGTGCTGACGGTGTCACTGCTGGTTGCCTCCGCTGTGGCGATAAGCCAGTATGCGGCGTTGGAAACCGCGACTTTCAGCGGGATTTCGCGCTCGTTTTATGTTGCCGAGGGCGCAGCCGCCAGGATTCGCTGGCTGATAATGGCCGACCACCGGAAATATCCGAACCGCAAGCTTGAGCAAACCGAAGCTGACGCCGAAGGAAACGATGAACGTTTTCTGGCGGATGCCGCCGCGCATGAAATGAATTATTACGGCCGCGAAATCAGTTACCGGATTGAAGACGCTGTTGGAGGGATTGACATTTCCGGTTCATCACCTGAAAATAATCTGCGCAGTTATTTCACAAACTCGCTTCAGGAAGAGAACGATCCGGAATTCGCTAAATTCTGTGCCCGGCTGCATGATTATGCGGACAGTGATGATTTAGTCAGTCTCAACGGCCTGGAGCAGAAAGGGTATCGGGATGAGAAACTGTACAATCTGCCGCGGAATAACAAATTGCAATTTACGCAGGAGCTTATGTATATCCCTGGTTTTGCCGATTATTTTCAGCCGGATCAATTCGGGCGGGTTACGGTATTTCGTCTGATCCCGCCGGAAGGAACCGGAGCTTTACGAGGCCGCCCGAACCTGTTTTCTTCTCCTATGGAGCTGATAAAGAATAAATGCAAATTGTCTGATAAGGAAGCGGAAGATGTCGAAGCCGTCCTGAAAGACTGGCGCAGCGGCAACAGCCTTTTCAGCAATTCCTCAAATCCGGGTCTTGAAGACCGGTTGTTGACCTACTTTTCCGTGACGGAATCCGGGTGCTATACCGTAATTGTGAACACTGCCGCCGAAAATTCACCGGGAACGACCCTGATCTATTCTTTTCGATATAATCCTGCCGCAAAAGGAAGTTTTGAATATTACCAGTTTACTTATTATTAGTTTGAGCGGCAGTTTGTCCCATAAGTTTTATTTTCACAGGTTCCCAGCCCTCCGGAGAACTGACCGCAATTTCGATTTCGCAGTTCAGCAATTTCTTAAACATTTTGGGAGAGGCGGTAATTGTCAGTAAAAATTCTTTTGCTTTGGCTTTTTTCAGGAAAACCTGGGATGGGAAATTAGCTTCGGCCGGCAGCAACTGCAACTTTACATTTTCCTGTGAGGTCTCCAGCTTGAAAGAAAAGGTTTGGGATTTGCCGGGAGTCAGAGTTCCCATATACAGGAATTCCTTGGGAAAAACTTTGATGAGCGGTACGGATTTCCCGGAAAGGGTGAGGCGCAGGAAACGGAGGTTGCCGGCATTGCTTTCAACATAGAGGTTTTTGCTGAACGGCCCTGCTATTGACTGGGCTTTGATGTCAGCTTCCAGTGTGGCGGATTTACCGGGCGGAATAAGTTTTTGGCTTAGACGGGTTGCTGAACACCCGCAGGTTTTGCGGATGTTTATAATTTGCAGGTCCTTGTCGCCGGTATTTTTCAGGACAAATACGGTAGTTTGTTTTTTATTGGCGGGGAAAGTCCCGAAATCTATAGTTTGTTTACCGTCAACCTTGATTTCAGGAGCGGCGTGACAGATATTAAGGCTGTAGAAAAGTAAACAGACTGATAAATATTTCATGTAAATTTCCGGCTTCAAATTTAAACTTATTTTTAAAATAGCATCAATTTTTTTACTTGCAATCAGGAATTTTCTTGTTATTTTTGAGTAAAATTAATATCGGAGTGATGATGTTTAAGAAAATCGTGTTTTTATATCTGGCTTTTTGCTGTTTCACCGTGTCCGCAGCTCAAAAAGTTCTGGTTGAATACTTTTATCAGCCGAATTGTGAAGACTGCCGGAAAGTTTCGGAATTTATCATCAAGCCTATGAATGAAAAATACGGTTCAAAAATCCTCCTGAAGAAATACGATCTGTCCGAGGAAAAGAACTTTTTGTTACTGGTTTCAATACTGGAAAAACAGCATGACGATTCCAATGCGCACGTTTACCTGGCGCTGAACCGCAACAGGATCCTGGCGGGATATGCGGCAATGGAAAAAAACTTGTTCAGAGATCTGGAAGCACTGAACACTATGCCGTTACCGAAGCTGGAAAAGCCTCAGAAAACAATAGAATCCATCGGAAAACGTTTGACTTTATTTACGGTAATTGCGGCCGGTTTTATTGACGGCATTAATCCGTGCGTATTTTCCGCATTGATATTTTTCATGAGCCTGATGGCGGTCGCGAAGATCAGGGGCGTACGGTTCTTTATAGTCGGTACGGCTTATTGCCTGGCGTGTTTCCTGACGTATTTGCTCCTGGGATTCGGCTTGTTCAAGGTACTGAAAAGCTTGAATTATTTCAGTTGGCTGCGCACCGGTTTGAACTGGATGATGGTAATACTTCTGCTTGCTTTTGCATTCCTGTCATTTCGGGACGCGCTCGTATTTATAAGGTCCGGCGGCAATTCCCGGAACGTTGCACTGCAGCTCCCGCATAAAATTAAGTTATTGGTTCACAAAGTGATGCGCCGCGGCTTGAAATTTGAATATTTATTTTGCGGAGCGTTTTTCATCGGTGTTGCGGTAACTGTTCTGGAAAGCGTTTGTACCGGGCAGGTTTATGTGCCGACTCTGGTTCTGTTAGCAAATAAAACCGGAATGTTTTCCAGGTGGTTTACTATGCTCTTGTTATACAATCTGGCATTCATAATTCCATTGATTGTTATTTTTGTGTCAATGTTCAGCGGCATATCTGTTTTAAGAGCTGTGAGGCTCACAAGATCAAATCTGCTTTTGGGCAAAATAGCGCTTGGTGTTTTCTTTCTGGCGCTTGCCGCAATAACGATTATATTAAGCTTGGTCGCTTAATTCAGCCTCATTTGGTCTGCGGCAACTATGAAACCGGCTTTCGGGGGAGGGGACCATTGTCGCTTACAGCTTTAAGCTTTTTATTTTACGCCTTGTGCAAATTTTTCGGAATGTCGCCTGAAACCCTGCTGGAAAACCTGTACCCTGCATTATTTTTTAAATTTTTATTTTCGTGCTCTTGACAAAAACGCAAAAGTATTATACAGTATTAATATGAAAACAAAGAATACAATTAAATTTGAAGTGCAGGATAATCTGGCTTCTCCCGCTTACAGCCGGGTTGCTGATTTCCTGCGGGATAAGATACGCTGCGGTAAATTTGTCCATGGGAACAGGCTGCCTCCGGAACCGGAACTGGCGCAGCAGTTTGGAATCAGCAGGGTGACATTGCGCCATGCCTTGAAAAACCTGGAACAGCAGGGTCTGCTGATAAGGCGCCGGGGCTGGAGCGGCGGCAATTTCGTAAATTTCCCCCGGCATAAAAGTGCCGCACCCAAAACCATAGGCTTAATAAACCGTCTTATGCATCCGGATAAAGATCCCTATTTTCTGCAGCTTATGGATGGATTTCGTGCTGGTCTCGGCGATAATATGAATTTGCTTTTGTTGAAAGAAACGGATACCGATGTCGTAGAATTATATCATAATTGCCGCCTTGACGGCGTATTGATCACGGATCCCTGTAACGCGCTCGAATGCAGTTCTGATTTAACAACAATACCTCATGTTATAGTAAGCGTATCTTCCGCGTTTATCGACGACAAAAATCTGGTCTTCGTGGATACCGATAATATTAGCGGTACCTTGTCTATCATGGAGCATCTTACCGGTCTTGGGCATAAACGAATTGCTTATATCGGAGGCTATCCGAAATCTTCCAATTTGCAGGATCGTTTAGGCAGTTATAAAAAGTTTCTGAAGCAGGCGGGGATTGCAATTGATCCGCGTTTGATATATGATAATCCTTCGCAGGATTATGAGGCTTATATTTATTCTTCAGTTAAAAAATTATTGACCTTGCGATATCCGCCGACCGCGATTTTCGCTGCAGGGTTTTATCTGGCTATGGCAACAATACGTAATCTTAAAGATTACGGTTTGTTGGTGCCTGAAGATATTTCAGTTGTCGGTTTTGATGATTTTGACCGCTTCACTTACCACCCGCCCTTTCTTACGACAGTGCGGCAGCCGCTGAAAAAATTGGGGTTTGAAGCCGGCAGAAAACTGGTTGAATGGATCAATACTGGAACCGTCAGGGAAAAACAGCTCGTCCTGCCTGTTGAATTTCTTATTCGCAGCAGCAGTTCAGCGCCGGGAACCAATTTTAAAAATAAAATTCAGAAAAAAATTGATCGTTTTGGAAAAGCAAACGCTTTTTCGGAAGTAATAACGCCATTTTAACTTATCTAAGGAGAATGTGAAAAATGAAAGCTTCAGAACCGGTGAGAGTAAAAATCTTCACACTTATCGAACTTCTCGTCGTGATCGCTATCATTGCAATTCTTGCTTCAATGCTGTTGCCAGCTCTCAGCAAAGCAAGGGAAAAGGGCAAACAAATAGCTTGCGCAAATAACCTGAAACAGCTTGGACTGGGAGTTCATTCGTACCTTTCAGATTGGGATGAAGTTTTTTTCCATCATAACATCGGAGGTTCGGGAAAACCATGGTACAACCCAAATTATGGTTTTGTAAAAGAATATGTATCTTATTCGGGCCCTTTGACAGCAGCCAATACCGTTATGGATTGTCCGTCTAATGCCAGTGGATACGCTGCCAGCGGTGGGTGTCACCTTGATTATATGTACGTTGAAAATCTGGATTGGAAAAAGTTGCCACAGGTAAAAATGCCTTCTAAATGTGTACTTTTCTGTGAAGGGAATGGTGTGTCATATGCCACTTTAAGCAGTAATTGGAGCGACAGGGTAATTTTTACCATACATAATAAAAAACCGAATTTCGTTTTTATAGACGGGCATGTGGAGTTGCGAGGAAAAGCAGATATTAACAGTGAGAATTTCCGCCCGGAAAGCATTCTTGGTTTATAAAAAAGAAATTAGTCTCGCTTCACAAATAATCGGCTTCCCACACGAAGTCTATACAGAAGCGTGATTTTCTTAAAAATTGTAATATCAAAAATAATATAAAAGTGAATTGAAAAATGGAAAATTTTATAGAAGCCATCCTGCCGCGAAAGAAAATATTACTGGAAGCATTTTTTTCAATAAGCCTGTGGATTGGTTGTATTTTAAATGCCGCTACGCCGTTTACGTCCGATAAACATACCGTATTGCTGCTCCATTTTGACGAAGGGAAAGGCCTCCCCCGGGACAGTTCTTCCTGCGGCAACAATCCAACGGTGAATAAGGCAGAATGGCTCAGCGCCGGAAAATTCGGTTCCTGTCTTTACTTTGACGGCAAAAGCGGTTTCCTGGCAATTCCCGACTCAAAAAGCCTGAATATTTCCGACGGTGAAATAACTATTGAAGCATGGGTAAAACCCGAACCTTCGACAGCAAATTACCCGGCGATTATCAGCAAATATAGTATAAAGGGCGGGTATTTCCTGACGGGAAGTTCATCCGCCGCACTGGCGCGTTTCTTTTTGCGGGCTGACCCTCAGCGGGCCTTTGCCCTCAACAGCGACAAACCGCTACCGGTTGGAGAATGGAGCCATATCGCAGGCGTAAGATACAAAGACGGAAACGTCAAGCTGTTCGTCAACGGAAAGGAGCAGGCAATGAAAACTACTTTTGCTTCCACATTTGCCTCGCCCGGCGTTTACCTGCGGATCGGAAACTATTATGGTGATTATTTCGCCGGAGCCATTGATGAAGTGAGGATTTCCACTGTCGCCAGGTATGGTAAAATTTCTCCCGAGGCAGTTATTACCGGAACGGTATTTCATGACAAGAACCGGAATGCTAAAAAAGATCAGGGAGAATATGGCATCGCCGGAGTTCCGGTTTCGGACGGGAAAAATATAGTGCTGTCCGACAGTAAAGGAATATATCGGCTGAATGTCTCTATGGACGAGGATCCCGCGACGATTTTCGTTATAGCCCCGGACGGATACAAGACAAGCGACATATTTCATAAGCTGG
>JAQUOK010000109.1 GCA_028717165.1 Victivallaceae bacterium
GGTTCGGCTGTGGCGGAGCACGGGGCTGCTCGGACCGGGGAAATACCGCCGCCTCACAATTGAAAAAGGGCGATATTGACTGGGAGGGAATTTTCGGGCGGTTTGGTGTTCGCTGGCTGCATACCGGCGGAATTTTCGCCGCCTTGTCGGAAACCACGCCGGGAGTGATCATCGAAGCAATGCGGGCGGCGAAAAAATACGGTACGGTCATTTCCTATGACCTGAATTACCGGCCGTCCCTGTGGAAGTCTATCGGCGGTAAAGCCAAAGCCCAAGCCGTTAATCATGAAATCGCGAAATATGTGGACGTAATGATCGGCAATGAAGAGGATTTCACCGCCTGCCTGGGGTTTGAAATCGAAGGAGTTGACGATAATCTTACCGAACTGGTAAGCGGCAGCTTCAGGAAAATGATCGCTAAAGCCGCAGCGGCTTATCCGAATTTCAAAGTAGTCGCCACCACCTTACGCGGAGTTAGAACCGCGACGGTTAATGACTGGGGTGCGATTTGCTGCGCCGAGGGCGAATTTCATGAAGCGATCCATCGGCCCGGCCTGGAGATATTCGACCGGGTCGGCGGGGGCGACAGTTTTGCCTCCGGCCTGATCTACGGGTTCATGAAAACCGGTGACGCCGCTCAGGCGGTAAATTACGGGGCTGCGCACGGAGCGTTGGCAATGACAACTCCCGGCGATACTTCAATGGTAACCGTCGATGAAGTTGAAAAGCTCATGGCGGGCGGAGGAGCCCGCGTCGATCGTTGAAACAATGAAATTGAAAGGATGGTAAAATGGATTCTTATCAAGAAAAATCCGCTCAAATAATCGAAGCGTTATCTCAAATAAAAATTGTCCCGGTACTGGCCTTGGAAACAGTTGCTGACGGTTTGAAAATATGTGAGCTGTTCGACAGTATGGGATTAAATGCCGCAGAGATCACTTTCCGGACAAAAGCGGCTCCGGAAATTATCAAGGAAGTTTGCAATCAGTTCCCCGCGTTAACCGTCGGGGCCGGTACGGTTTTAAATACTGCTGATTTGCATCGGGCATTCGCTGTCGGTGCGAAATTTGCGGTAGCCCCCGGATTCAATCCAACCATATTGAAAGAAGCGGTAAAATCCGGCTACGCGTTTTCTCCCGGAGTATGTACGCCGTCGGAAGTGGAACAGGCTTACGAGCTGGGAGCGACTCTGCTCAAATTTTTCCCGGCGGAAGCCGCCGGCGGAACCGCCATGCTGAAGTCCATAATTGCGCCGTACAGGCATCTGGGTATTAAATTCATGCCGACCGGAGGAATTACCGAGGCTAACGCCGGTGAATATTTATCTATTCCGGAGGTTGCGGCAGTGGGCGGCACCTGGCTGGGCAAAAGCGCCGATATTGCGGCCGGCAAGTGGGATAAAATTACTGACAACATCAAAAATGCAGTTGAACTAGCGAAAAAGCATAGTTCGAATATTTAAAGAATGCCGAGTTAGTTTTTCGCTGACAGTCCATATTCCGTTTTTTTTATATTGCATCCTCATTTTGAACTGAGCTGTTGTTCATGTTCATCCGAGCTCAGGTTCTCCGGTTTTCGGAGCGAATACCAAGGGAATTTTCAAAAAGGAAGTCATTTAAAAGAATTTTTTTCAAAATCGTTGTCAGAAAGCCAACTGTCTGTTAATCAATAACTTACATACAGCCATTGAACTTAGACCTTTTCGTTTAAAAAGTCAAGTGCTGTACAATTTTTTAACTACCTCATTACAAGCCTTTTACAAAAATCATGATTAATACTGTCAAATAAAAATGGAAAACTTGTATTTGAAGCATTTACGCAGAAAAACGGCTTAAAGTACCAACCTGTCCGATTGAAACATTTTTTAAACATCAAAAATCAAAACCACCAGTTGAGCTGGTGGTTTTGATCACATATTATTTTGCAGGTCTTTGTTATGCTGATCGGATAAATTCCTGACTTTTTTAATTGCCCGCCAGTTCTTGATACCCTTTTCCGAGTTTGGTTTTGCCGTACTTGTTTCCGGGGCGGGAGCAACTGCGGGCGCGGCGGCCTGCTCAGTTTTAACCTCAGGTTTGCGGGAATATTTTCTGTAAAAATGTAAGACGCCGAAAACTAATGCCGCAATAACAATAATCCATAAGAACGTTTTCATAATTTGCCTCATTAATCAAATTGCTATAATTATAACCCGGAAATGCGGCACAGGCAACTGACTTCGAAAGAAAAAAGGGGTAAAAAAATGTTTGCGCCCGGATAAGGCGCAAACATTAATTGCGTTAAAGGGAAAAAACTTTCCCTCTGATTTTATTACATGACCTCGCCAATATTTTTAAGGAACGTCATGCGGCGTTTCGCGTCTTCTTCAGCGCGTGCGAAGAGAGCCTCAGCGTCTTTCGGAGCGGTTTTGAAGAGAGTGGTGTAACGGCGTTCATGACGGATGAAGTCCTGGAAGTCACCGGTCGGCTCTTTGGTTTCCCATTTAAACGGTTTTTCGTTTTCAGGGTTGTAACGGTAGAGCGGCCAGTAACCGCAGTCAACGGCGCGTTTCTGTTCAGTCTGGGTCTTCATCATATCGATACCGTGCATAATACACGGGGCGTATGCGAGAATGATGGACGGGCCGTTATAGGCTTCGGCTTCCCGGAAGGCCTGCAGGGCCTGGTTGCGGTTTGCGCCCATCGCGATGGAGGCAACATAGACGTTGCCGTGACTCATGCACATGAAACCGAGATTTTTCTTGGTCAGGCGCATACCGGCGTTGGCGAATTGCGCCACGGCGCCGATCGGGGTGGATTTGGAAGCCTGTCCCCCAGTGTTTGAATATACTTCGGTGTCGAGAACCAGAATATTGATATTTCTGCCCTGCGCGACGACATGATCCAAGCCGCCGTAACCGATATCGTATGCCCAGCCGTCGCCGCCGATGATCCAGACGGATTTATCGACGAAATAGTCTTTGAGTTCGGCTATTTTCCTGATGACGGGGCCGAGTTCGGCGTCATTTGCGGAAGCTTCAACGGCTTTCGGCAGGATTGCGCCGAGGGCGTCCTGAGCTTCGATGGCATCGCGACCGGTGGAGTCCCAGAGTTCAAGGCATTTGGCAAGCGCGCCTTTCAGCTTATCACAGGGACAGCCGGCTTCGAGAAGTTTGTCGACATTGTATTTGAGTTGAGCACGATTCTTATCTACGGCCAGCCGCATTCCGTAACCGTATTCGGCGTTGTCCTCAAACAGGGAGTTTGCCCAGGTCGGGCCGCGTCCGCATTTGGTTTTCGCGTAAGGGATGGTCGGGAAAGTTCCGCCGTAAATCGAGGAACAGCCGGTGGCGTTGGCGATGATCATCCGCTCGCCGCAAACCTGGGTGGCGAGCTTGACGTACGGAGTTTCGCCGCAGCCGCCGCAGGCGCCGCTGAATTCGAAAAGCGGTTTGATGAATTGCGCGCCTTTGACGGTGGATACGTCGGCGCCGTCGGTTACATTGTCAGGAAGCGCGTCAAAGAATTCCGCGTTTTTGACTTCACCGGCTTCTCTTTCCAGGGCCAAGGTTGAAAATTCCAGAGCCTTGGTTTTGGCCGGGCAGGTTTCAATACAGACGCCGCAGCCGGTACAGTCTTCGGGATATATCTGGATTTTATATTCGAGGTCTCTGTCGTTTTTGGTCTTGGATTTGACGGTATTGAAAGTATCGGGAGCGCCCTTGAGGTCAGCGGGCGCGATCTGTTTGGCCCTGATCACGGCATGCGGACAAGCCATTACGCACTGGTTGCACTGGATACAGTTTTCTGAAATCCATTTCGGGACGCGCGGAGCTATGCCGCGTTTTTCCAGACAGCTTGTGCCGGTGGGCAGAGTGCCGTCGAAAGACATTTTCGATACCGGAACGTCGTCGCCTTTGAGGTGCATCAAGGGTTCGATGATATCATGCGCAAATTTTTCGGCGTTTTCGGGAATGAGTTTTTTCAGTTTGAAGGATTTAGTGATGGAATCCGGAACCGGAACTTTTTCCAGGCCTTCAAGCGCCTTGTCAACCGCGTTGCAGTTCATTTTGACGATGTCGTCGCCTTTTTTCTTGAAAGTCTTTTCAATGGCTTTCTTGATGTAGCCGATCGCGTCGTCGGCGGGGATGATATTGGCAAGTTTGAAGAAACATACCTGCATGGTAGTATTAATGCGTTTGCCGAGCCCGACGCTTTCAGATATTTTAAGGGCGTTGATATTATAAACTTTCAGCTTTTTAGCGATGATTGCTTTCTGCAGGTCGATTGAGAGGTTGTCAAAAACTTCTTCCGTCGGGATTTCTGAGTTCAGCAGGAACGTTCCGCCTTCCTTGATGCCTTTGAGCATTTCATAACGTCCGATATAGGCCGGATTATGACAGGCGACAAAGTCGGGAGCGGTTATCGTGTATTCGCTTTTGATCGGTTTGTTCCCGAAACGCAGATGGGAGATGGTGATGCCGAAAGATTTTTTGGAATCATAGACAAAATATCCCTGGGCATACTTATTGGTGTTGTCGCCGATGATTTTAATGGAGTTCTTATTGGCGCCGACCGTACCGTCGGAACCAAGTCCCCAGAACATGCATTCGACCGTACCGGCCGGAACGGTGTGAATATCTTTGTCCACGGGCAGGGAAAGTCCGCTGACATCGTCGTTAATGCCCACGGTGAAGTTGTGAGTGCAGGCACTGTCAAGATGCTTGTACACCGCGAGAACCATGCTCGGAGTGAATTCCTTGCTTGACAGTCCGTAGCGGCCGCCGATAATGGTAATATCTTTCCCTGAGAGAGCGGCTTTGACGTCGATATAAAGAGGTTCGCCGAGGGAACCGGGTTCTTTAGTGCGGTCGAGGACGGCGATTTTCTTAACGGTTTTCGGGATCGCGTCAATAAACGCGTCGACGGCAAACGGGCGATAGAGCCTGACTTTGAGCGCGCCGACCTTTTCGCCTTTTGCGGTGAGATATTCGATGACTTCTTCAATGGTTTCACAGCCTGAACCCATCGCGATAATAATCTTTTCAGCATCGGGAGCGCCGACGTAGTCGAAAAGTTTGTAGCTTCTGCCGGTGACTTTGGCGACTTGGTCCATGTATTTCTGGACGATGCCCGGAACGGCGTCATAATATTTGTTGACGGTTTCGCGGCCCTGGAAATATACGTCCGGATTCTGGGCTCCGACTTTGGAGAACGGAACTTCCGGGCGCATTGCGCGGCTGCGGAAACGTTCGACGTATTTCATATCCAGCATTTTTTTCATATCGTCGAATTCGAGGAGTTCGACTTTCTGGATTTCGTGCGAGGTACGGAAGCCGTCAAAGAAGTTAAGGAACGGCACCTGGGCTTCCAGAGTGGAAAGATGACCGACGATAGCCAGGTCGTGGGTTTCCTGGATAGAACATGCCGAAAGCAGGGCGAAACCGGTCTGGCGTACGCTCATGACGTCCGAATGGTCGCCGAAAATGGAAAGAGACTGCGCGGCGAGGGAACGCGCTGAAACATGAAATACGGTCGGAAGCATTTCGCCCGCGATCTTGTACATGTTGGGGATCATCAGCAGCAGCCCCTGGGAGGCGGTGTAAGTAGTGGTCAGAGCGCCCGCGCTCAGTGAACCGTGGACAGCCCCGGCGGCGCCGGCTTCGGACTGCATTTCCGCGACGTCGACAGTAGTTCCGAACATGTTTTTCAGTCCTTCGCTCGCCCAGGTATCGGCGTATTCGCCCATGTTCGAGGATGGAGTGATAGGATAGATCGCCGCGACTTCGCTGAACGCGTAAGCCACATAGCTGGCGGCATAATTGCCGTCAATAGTCATCATCTTTTTAGCCATTCTTTTTTTACCTCCGTAGTCTGTATGAAATTAATTGATGAATTAAACATCTTTTGTGCTTAAAACACGGAATTTGACAAAAAAAATCCCTTATTAATACTAAACTGAAATCCAGAAATCTACACCGGATTAAAGAAAAATCAATTAAATAAATATATAAATATCTAATTAAACGCCGTGTGCAAGTTTTTTTTTCGACATTTTCGCCTCAGAGAGGAAATTCAATGGAGGGCGAGACTCTGTCGAGCCGCAAACGGTTAACGTATTTCGGCTCGTGAGGACACTTGCCCTCCAGGAAATGTGTAATGCGGCGGCATTCGAAAACAAGCCGTATCCCGGCAGGCACAATAAAAAAACTTGCACACGGCGTTAATTAATGAGAAATCGGTAATACGCCGGTCCTTTATTCTCGCAATTTGTTTATAACGCCGGTACTGGAAAAACCTTCCACAAAAGGCAGAAAACGAATGTCCGCCCTGACTTTCTCCAGAGCTTTACGTTCATCGGGATCGATAGTTTCAAGGGTGTAGTCGCCGCCTTTGACGTAGACGTCCGGGCGCAGTTCCAGAAACATATTGTCGCAGCGCGGGGTATCGAAGATCACTGCCGAATCAACCGCTTCCAGGGCGCAGAGCAGATAAGCGCGGCTGTATTCGTCCGTAACCGGGCGGGACGGGCCTTTCAGTTTCCTGACCGAACGATCGGAATTGACGAGCACCAGCATGGCGTCGCCGAGCGAACGCGCCCGCATCAGGTATTCGGCATGTCCGCGGTGAAGGATGTCGAAGCAGCCGTTGGTAATGACCAGTTTCAGTTTTTTTGCCCGCAGTTCCTCACGCCATGCTCTGGCGCGGGAGATATCCATTATCAGTTCGGCGGGGTTACGGTTGATTCCGGCGATATTCATGAATCGTTTTCCTCTTCATCTTCCAGGGCCCGGACAAGCACCCCGGCTTCGTGGAGCAGTTCCAGCGCCTGGTTGGCGATACTGTACTTCTGATGGTAAACTACTTCCTTAATACCCGAATTGATAATCATTTTCGAACACAGCAGACAGGGGCTGAAAGTAGTATAGAGGGTTGCGTCCTTTACCGAGATGCCGTGATAAGCGGCCTGAACGATGGCATTTTCCTCGGCGTGGCTGCATAAACAGGAACCGAGGTCATGTCCGGACGGGGTATCCGAACTGCAGCGGGGACAGCCGCCGTCAAAACAGTTTTTTATCCCGCGCGGCGTACCGTTGTATCCGGTTGAGATTATGCGGTGGTCTCTCACGATCACCGCCGCAACCTGGCGGCGCAGGCAATTGCCGCGGGCTGAAGCCACCTGTGCTATGTCCATGAAATATTTATCCCAGTTGGGACGTTTGAAAACCGGATCCATAAAATGTCCTTGCAGTTTCGGGGTTAAGTTTTAAGACTAAAGATACAGCGGCTGGAGAGTTTTGCAAATTATTTTGCGCCGCAACAGTTAGAACATGATGAGTTCCCGGTTTTGTTTTCCTTACGCGAACAGGAATAACCGGCGTCTTTTACGGTTTTTTCGATCAGCGGATAAAGCAGTTCGGGATTTTCAGCGCCGATCCTTATCATTCCGGCATCCTGATCGATGTCCAGTTTCAGAACGCCGTTAATTTTTCCGATGGCTTTCTGGAGAGAAGCGGCGCAATGGGGACAGGTCATTCCCTCCACTTTTATTTCGAGATCGGCGGGTATTGTTTGCACGCCGGTTCCGGCTCGCCTGATAAAGGGCTCGAGCATAGTAATGGCGATAAGCGAAAGCAGAATTATACTGCTGATTTGCTGAACCGGGGTTATTTTCATTTCTTCGCCGGAGCGGATCAGTTCCACCAGCGGCATGCTGATTCCCGTCAGGTTCAATATATAACCTGCGATTACGGCGCCTGCCGCTACGGTAAACAGGTAAATAACCACGGCTCTTTTGCCCAGAACTTTGACCATTGTTGCAACTGTGGTGATATTGGTTGCGGGACCGGTTATCAGGAATACCAGCGCCGCGCCCGGGCTTATGCCTTTGACGATCAGGGAAGCGGCGATCGGAATGGAGGCGGTTGAACATACGTAAAGAGGTATTCCGAAAAGCAGCATCGCCGGCATTGCCAGCCAGTCTGATTTGAGATATTCAGCGGCGAAATCCGCCGGCACCAGAATATTTATAAGTGCTGCCAGGATCAGTCCCGTCAACAGAGCGGAAGCGATGCTGCCGAGTAATTTGATGAAACCGTAATGAAAAACCGCGATTGCGGCTTTCAGGCCGCGCTGCGGTTTGTTTTCCCCGCCGGGTTTGACGGGAGATGCGGAGACTTCTTTTTCGTCATCGGGTTTTCCGT
>JAQUOK010000110.1 GCA_028717165.1 Victivallaceae bacterium
ACGGGTTCCGACAAGTACCGGCGTACGGTTTGGTTCGGTTTGTCAGCGGTGTTCAAGTATTCAATGATTACTTTTTTCGCACCGTTGCTTTTTATAAAAAAACAGTATTTCATCTGTTTTGGAGCGCTCGCCATTTTCCTGATTATATGCGCGTGGCCGGCTTTTGCCGGATACAATATTATCGAACTTTACGTCCGCTATGTCGAAGTGATAAGAAATACTGTCGACGGCGGCTGCAATTCTTTTAAACTCGCCGGCCATGACCTGCTCCAGTTCGGTTTTTTCCGTATAAGCTTTTTAAACCTGATCGGCAAGGCTTTCTTTGTAATAACCATGCTCTGGATATTCTGGCGGGAACGCAACAGGAAAGGCACAGGTTTGAACCTGCTGCTGGTGGTTTTCTGTTTTACGATGCTTGTGAGTTACCATCGTCTCTATGACAATATAATAGTCATATTGCTGCTGCTGGTCAAAACCAATTTCCTGATCCGGAGGAAAGACAGGTTCAACTCATTGATCTGCGGGGCTTTCCTGGCTTTTTACATGATACCTGTTTCATGGATATTCAGAGCCGCTGACCGTTTAGGGAGCAGTCCGCTCCTTGCCGGGATATTTTATACTTCGCCTTTCGGGCAGTTTCAAACAGTACTGCCGGTCATCGCCATAGCGCAGACATTGCTGGGGATTTATCTGTTGTATCTTTATCTGAAGTCGGAAGAAGAATACACGTTTCAACTGCCGGTCAATAATCAGGACAAGGGATATTTGGCGAAAAACGTGGTTCCGGATTCTTCTGTCGATCTGAATTCAATTTTGCCGTCAAGATAATTTTCGGTCAGCAGCTTCATGCTGTAGGTGCCCCAGCCCCGGCCTTGGGATTTCGTCGAAAACGCCCGTTTAAAAATATTAAGCTGTACCTTTTCCGTCATAACGTTGGGGTTATGAATGGAGAAAACAACATATCCCCGGTGCTTCCTGCACGCCGCGGTTACCGTCTGTCCTTTCGCGGAAGCTTCTATGGCGTTCTTCAACATGTTTTCGATAACGCGTGCCAGCAGACGTTCGTCGGACGAAAAACTTACGGGTTCGGAGTCTTCTGAAACCACAAGATTTATTCCCCGGGTTATTTCCTGATTCCGGTACAGGTCAATGAATTCGTTTAGCAGTTCCAGCGCGTTTACGGGTGATTTGTGGATCATTATCGTACCTTCTTCCGCGTAACGCAGGTCGCGCTGCCCGTTGATTTCGTTGAGCAGTTCCCTGCTCACGCCGGAAAGCATGGGAGCGTATTTCCGGTACGTATCGGGAGAATCGATTAAATCCAGCAGTCCTTTCATGTCCGAAGCCGTATTGGTCAAATCATGGAAAAAAGCCTGTTCCATGGCATTGCGGAATTTTTCGTCGGCGATATCGCGGATTATCAGAAGCGTATAATCTCTATTTTCCCACGGCTTGGCCGCCCATACCCGGAAATTATAAGACGTTTTTCCATCTTTCGTCTGAATGCAGCATTCTCCGATGGTTGTATTACCGTAACTCGCCTCCAATACCGCTTTCAGGGCGCCGCATACCTTGCAGACCCTGGAAGTCCCGCAGCCGCCGGTACTTTCGTTTACCCCGCCGCAGCCAAGGATTTCTCCCGGCCTCAAGCCGACTATTTCTTTCAGGTCTTCTTTTTGCAGAAAATTAAGCAGAGTCCGGTTGGCGAAAATTGTCTGGCGGTACTCGTTGGTAACTATTATCAAGTCAGAACTGTAGTCATAAATCAGTTTGAGGTTGTCGTCAGAGAGAATTTGCTGGTACTGCTTTAACACCGCCTCTCTGCACAATCTTTCCGGAGGCGCGAATTCCGTCTGCAGCATTTTTCCGATAAGCATATACGAAGGCCCTTATAATTCAAAAGACTATAAAGAAATTAACGCGAAATCACGCAAAAACAAGTCTTAATGACACCGAAAATCAGTTTTATCCGATTTTTTATGGAATACAGGGCACAAGAGACGGCAGTCTATTAATCCTGAAATAAATTTCGGCAAGATATATGCCGTCCGCCTTGATAATGACTCCAGACAAGCTATCTTTCATAACAGCGGTTTATTGAAAAAACGTTAATACAAAAAAGAGTAAACGCTATATGGAAAATTCAAGCTATCAGAATCCTTTGACCGGAAGATACGCGAGCAGGGAAATGAGTTTCAACTGGTCGCCTCAGAAAAAACACGCCACCTGGCGCCGGCTCTGGCTGGCTCTGGCGCAGTCCGAAAAAGACCTTGGTTTGAATATTTCAGATGAACAGATCCGACAGATGGCGGCGCACCTCGATGATATTGATTTCGACGCGGTCGAGGCCAAGGAAAAGGAACTGCGCCACGACGTCATGAGCCATATCCACGTTTTCGGTACGCAGTGTCCGGCGGCCATGCCGATAATCCACCTCGGAGCGACCAGTTGTTTCGTCACCGACAATACCGAACTTATCCAGCTCCGCGACGGCATGAAGATCATTCGCGCCAAACTCCTTCAACTGCTCAAAATCATGGCGGAGTTCGCTGCTGAACATAAAGCCGTGCCGATGCTCGGTTTCACCCATTATCAGCCTGCCCAACTGACGACTCTCGGTAAACGCTTTACCCTTTATATGCAGGATCTGCTCTTTGATTTTGAACATCTGCAACCCGAGATCGAAAGACTCCCGTTCCGCAGCGTGAAGGGCACTACCGGCACCCAGGCGAGTTTTATGTCGCTTTTCAACAACGATTCCGAAAAAGTTAAAAAACTCGAAAAAGCGGTAGCCGAAAAAATGGGTTTCGAAAAGATCATCGCGGTCAGCGGCCAAACTTACACCCGCAAAATCGATTTCAATATCCTGAGCGTTCTTTCCGGCATCGCCCAGAGCGCGTACAAAATGGCCGGCGATATCCGCCTGCTGGCGAATCTGCGGGAAATAGAAGAGCCTTTCGGCAAGAGCCAGATCGGCTCCAGCGCAATGGCCTATAAACGCAACCCGATGCGCAGCGAAAGGGTTTGTTCGCTGGCGCGTTACGTTATGAGTCTGCCCGCCAACGCCGCCGGCACCCACGCTGCGCAATGGTTCGAAAGAACCTTGGACGACTCCGCCAACCGCCGGATAGTTCTGCCGGAAGCGTTTCTGGCGACGGACGTGATTTTGTCACTGCTCATCAATATCAACACCGGTTTACAGGTATGGCCGAACGTTATCGCGCGCCGGGTTGCGGCCGAACTGCCTTTTATGGCGACCGAAAACATCATGATGGCGGCGGTCAAGGCCGGAGGCGACCGCCAGGAACTTCACGAAGCCATTCGCGAACATTCCATGGAAGCAGCGCGCCGGATCAAGGAAGACGGCGGCGACAACGACCTGCTCGACCGGCTGAAAGCCGATGGGCATTTTGCCCAGATAGCGGATAAGATCGATGATCTGGTTAATCCGGCGGAATTTATCGGGCGCGCCCCCGAACAAGTTACGGAGTTTCTTGAAAATCATATTGATCCCGTCCTGGAAAAATACGCTGCGGAACTCAATTCCGGAACTGAAGAAATCAGTGTTTAAAAAAACAGCCTCTTCTGCATTTTATGGGTTTTTCAATGGTTTGCGCCATAAACAAGCTCAAAAATCGAAAAAAGTGAAACTCCCCGTGGCAAGTCACGGGGTAGCTTTCAGAGCAGTTTCCCTTGAAGCTGCTTAGGTAGTCGTCACTGAAACAAGAACTTGATGCAAAAAAACAACTTTTTGGACCAGTCCAATAAAAATGGTCTAAAAAGTTGTAGGTCGTACAGATAGTGGAGCTGGAGGGACTCGAACCCTTGACCTATACGTTGCGAACGTATCGCTCTAGCCAGCTGAGCTACAGCCCCGTTATAATAAATTTACAATATGAATATGAAAATTCAAACTAAATTAAACTAAAGTTTCGATAGTTCCAGTTGACCGACACCCCGTAAAATTCGTTTTCGTGCCCAACCCTGATAAATGTATTTGATTTATCGGTTTTTCCGAGCTACATTAGTACTAAAAACGAGGAGACTGGCAATGGCAACAGAAACAGATAAACTTGAACCGCGGGAACTTTGGGATATTTTCTTTCAAATCTGCAATATCCCGCATCCTTCCGGTCATGAAGAAGCCATTTGCGATTTCCTGTTTAAAAAAGCGGCAGCTGCCGGTCTTGCCGCCCGTAAAGACAAAAACAATAACCTTCTGATCGTGAAACCGGCGTCAAAAGGCCGTGAGCAGGCAAAAACCGTTATCCTGCAAAGCCACCTGGATATGGTTCCCCAGAAGGATGAAGATCACGAATTTGATTTCAAAACGGATCCGATAAAGCCCCGGCTTGACGGCGAATGGCTTTGCGCTGAAAAAACCTGCCTGGGAGCCGATAACGGTATCGGCATCGCCGCCGCGATGGCGATCATGCTCGATGATAAACTTTTGCATGGCCCTTTACGGGCGCTGTTCACCACCGAAGAAGAAACCGGTCTGGCGGGCGCTAAAAAACTGGCAAAGGATTTTCTGGAAGGAGACATTCTGCTGAATCTGGATTCCGAAAATGAAAACATTATTTATGTCGGTTGTGCCGGCGGCACCAGTCTGTCAAGCGATTTCATGATCGAATGGACCGAACCGCATCCGGGCTTCAAGGCTTATAAAATAGAAGTTTCCGGCCTGCCGGGCGGACATTCCGGCTGTGACATTCACAAAAACCGCGGTAATGCGATCAAACTGCTTGTCGATCTGCTCAAAAACGTTTCGGAGGTCATCGAACTGCAGATATCGATGCTTGACGGCGGTACTCTGGACAACGTTATTCCAAGCGGGGCGTTCGCAATAGTTACGCTACCGGAGGAAGAAAGCGAAGTGCTTATCGAGGCGACCCGCATGTTCGCTTCCGGCGCCAGAGCCCAGTACGATTACAAACACCCGATAATGGAAGTCGCCGAAAGCTGGTATACGCCGACAAAGGTCTGGACCGGGGCGTTCGCCAAAAAAGTACTTAACGTGCTGGCCGAATGTCCTCACGGAGTTATCGCCATGAGCAGAAGCATGCCGGGAATAGTCAAGACTTCCAATAATCTGGCGGTGCTGGAAACCTCGATGAATAAACTCAGGGTAAAAAATTCCCAGCGCAGTTTTTATGCGGACGACCTTGAGGAACTGACTAACCGGATAAGTGATCTGTTCGACAATGCCGGAGCTTTGTCATATATCGAAAGCGAATATCCGGGCTGGGCTCCGAATAACGATTCGGAAATCGCCGCGATCGTTTCCGAAGTTTATGAAGACGCCGGGAAAAAAGCCGATAAAAAGGTCATTCATGCCGGTCTTGAGTGCGGCATAATCAGTTCGCTGAGCCCCAAACTGGATATGATTTCACTGGGGCCGACCATCATAAATCCCCATTCTCCCGCGGAACGCGTCAACATCCGTTCGGTTAAAAATTTCTACAATCACATCCGGGCAATTCTGCAACGCATAAAATAATCGTTACTGAAAAACCTTAGCGGATAATTTTTAAAATTTCTCAATTATTTCCATATTCTTCTGCAATGTGCTTACAACGTTTTTTTTGTCAAACAGTTTGATGTTCAGCAAATATATCCCGGAAGCAAGTCCTTCGGTTACAATATTGATGACCGCATCAAACGATTTCGGAGTTACTGTGCTTTTCCTTACTATGTTTCCGTTAAAAATAAATTCGGTTTCAATGGTATAGTTCTTCAGGTCAACGGCATTAAGTTTTATGGGGATACAGCCGGTCTCGTTCCGGTAAAGCAGCAGGGAACCGGAGTTAACCGCCAGCGGGGAAGGGATAATACGCGGCGTTGAAAATACCGGGGTAAAAACTTTACCCTCTTTATCTTCAGTTCCCAGTACGCCTATATATTTCCCTGACTTTTTACAGAAGTAGGGCAATGTTATTTCCCTGATCTCGCCGGCCTTAAGTTCTGTATTCTGTGAATAATCATATAACTTTTCGCCCCGGACATTTTTCAATTGCAGATACACTTTCCCGTTCCAGCTTTTGTCACCGTTATTTTTGATCTTTAATTTTATCTTGTTTTCACCCCATTTTGTTTCACCCCAATCAATATCGCTCAGCAAAATCCGGCTGGGCTGGATTTGCAAGTCGCGTAAGTGCCCATATTTTTCATAATTATGAAATCCTCCGCAGGTACATGCCCAGCAGGAATATTCCCCGGGCAAAGTTCTTTTTTCCCTGGCCAAGTTAACGCCAATCATGTCAATCCGGCCGGCCGGAATATTTAAAGTATAGAATGGGATTGCTATTTCCGTACTCCAATGATCCTTCCCGATACGGCTTGCGGCATACCATATTCCGTCCCACTGCTTCGGCTCCGGCTTAAAGTTAAAATCATTGAAGAGGGCATCCTGTTTCGTTCCCTTGAAATTAACTATGAACTGATAACATGAAAAATGGTCATGGCTGGTATCGATAAAAACCTCTACACATTCATTAGTATAAACGTCATCGTCTCTTTGAACAGTAAACGGACTGCCCCTGAGCCCGTCCATGTCAGGCTCATGGCATTTGAACGCAAAATAAAGACACTTTTCATCATAACAGACAAATGCCTCCGTTTGCACCTTGGCGGGAGCGGGAACAGCATTATTAACGAAACTCTTTATATAATACGCTTTTTCCCAGGCTTTATCATCCAGTTTGCCGTCAATTACGGGGGCCTCTTTTATTTGGGGAGGAAATATGTCTTTTTTCTCCGGTTCAAGTGTAAACGCAGCCGGAATACTGAAAAAACATACCAAATAAAGTAAAAATAAAAACTTCATGGGTTATCCTCATATTATTTGTTCATAATTTTTTTTAACCGGATAATCTCATTGGCCAGCATCCAGCGTAATTTTTCCGCCTTGTCATTGGTAAAATTGCCGGGAAGCAGATAACAGTTTCCTGCTTTATAATCATCGCCCCATGGAACATAATTCATACATGAATCTAAAACCTTCTGGGATTGCCCGGCATCTTCAATGTAGCCTTTTTCCTTCGCCCTGGCTATATAGTTTTTCAAGGTGTCTGCGTATTTATAATCAGTTATGCCTTCTCTGACCCCTTCCCATTGAAGAGTAGAAATTGATACTTCTTGAGACTTGGGATTCCTGCATGGATAAGTGATGCAATAATCTTTTATATCAAAGTCATTGTAAGGATTGCCTCTTGCCCATTGATACTGCCAGGAGACATGGCATGGAAGGCCAGTTTTGTAAAAAAGAAAACCGGCGCGGTATCTATCGGGCATTAATCCGCCTTCCTGGCCTGTATAACATCCTCCGCCAAGATACCAGTATGTCAGATTGTATTTCTTTGCAATTTTCATATAAGCATCGAAAAGAGCTTTGTTTTTAGGAATAAAAGAATTTATCGAAATATCAAGATATTTCCCCAGTTTTTCCACGGCGTTAATGGGATAAACTGTCGCGCACGTTTTTACTCCTGCTTTCCTGGCTAAACTTAATTCCCATAGAGCTTGTTGCATTTTAGAACCTTGATGAGCTTCGTCTATACACTGATAATACCAGTCCCCATATTTTTCTCCTCCGATAGATTTTATCATCTTATCCATTTTTTTCAGCACAGACACAAAAATTTCTTGTACCTGTTTATTGTTGTTTTCAGGAAAAGGATACTTATTAGCGTCGGGCCGCGAGCCCAAGAGCATTTTAATTGTCGCGGTCTCTATCAATTGCTGTACCCCATTAAGCCATGGCCCTGTCAGTCCAGCTTCTTTTTTTAGCTTCAGAAATTCGGCACACTGAAAAGTAAATTTTTCAATTTTGCCATCTTTTATAGAAAATGCAGGTAATTTTCTTTCAATTAACCCTGTAATGCCATAATCTTTCATATCCTTGAAATATTGCAACCTTTGGGCATAACTGTAGTTCCTTTTATCCCAAACATATGTATATGGGTATACGGCCCAGACTGCTTTCGTCTGTTCCAGCTTGAAAGGCAGAACCCGTAAGGAAACCGGTAATATTGCTTCTTTACCTGATTTAAATGAAATTGTTATATTTCCATTATAAGTGCCGGGATATTGATTTCCCGGTATTCTGAACTGGAGCCAGAAAAGCTTATTTTTTTTCGACAATACTGATGTCGGTTCAAATTTTTCAAGAAGT
>JAQUOK010000111.1 GCA_028717165.1 Victivallaceae bacterium
TGAACGGGTACCATGTGGTCGCGGCCCTGGAAGCGGCAGCTGAATCCCTGCACCGGAATTCTGAAATTGTAGAGGTAAAAATTGCAAAAAATTATAGATCGTAAAGCTTTTATAAATCTCTTACTGGCCTCACTGCCGTGCCTGGCGGTAACCATTCTGACTTTGCTCGGAGGAGTAGAAAACTTCCCTTTCCCGGATGCCGACGAATACCGCCTGCTCGGCCGGAGCCTGACGGCTGATTTTTCATTTTCTCCGCCGGATATTCCTTTCTGTTGGCGCGTTCCCGGCTACCCTTTCTGCCTTATGCTTTTTTCAGGCCTGGGCAGCTATAATTTTCTGGCGGTAAATATTTTCTTTATTTTCGGAATAAGCTGGTACGGAATGCGCCTGGCGGAAAAATTCAATATCGGCTCCGCGTACCTCCTGCCGGTATTGATATTACTCTCGCCCGGCCTGATAGCTTTGGGATCGGTTCCGCTCTCGGAAATTGCTTTTACATTTTTTCTGATGTTAAGCGTATATTATCTTTTATCCGACAGAATAATTATCTCAGGCCTGTCACTTTCCGCCGCCACGTTCTGCCGTCCGCTCAGTATAGTTTTGTTCATCCTGTTTACGGCATGGCTGATACGGAAAAAGAAAAAAACCCTGTTAATACTGCTGTTCATCGCCCTGGCTAATCTTCTCCCGTTATTCTGGACTGTCCGAAATTACGTAAAATACAATTATCCGGTCTATACTACGATAAGCGGTTTTAACCTGCTTTACTATAAAGCAGGAGCTTATCTGTCATGGAAAAACGATATTCCTTTTGACCAAATGCGTGAAAACCTGGAAAAACAAGTCACGGGCAACAATATATTCGAACAAAACGCTTCCGCCGGTAAACTCGGGCGGCAAATCCTGTTCGACAATTTTCCCGGCTTCTGCCTCTGGGCTACGGAAAATATGCTGAACTTCTTCATGCCGGACCTAACCCCGCTTCTTGAACGCCTGCATATAAGCACAGGCAATATCAAGACCCTTGACCATCTCCGCCGTAAAGGTCTGTCGCCGGCATTCAATCATTATTTCGGCAACAACACCGTCGCCATAACCATAACTTCCATTTACCTTATATTTTATATCGCGGTCTTTGCGGCCATGACGGCCGGATTTATCCGTCTCTGCGTGGAAAAACACTATGAAAAACTTATCTTCGGCGCCTTGCTGACCGGTTATTTCTGGATTCTGCCGATAGGAAACCTTGACTGGCGTTTCAGAATGCCGGTAATGCCGTTTCTGTTTATCCTGGCGATATACGGAATTAGAGGACTCGCAGCCCGGCAGTTAACGCACCAGGAGAGAATATCATAGAAGTTCCGGGCTGTCACAACTGTACGAAAAAATTTCAGCCCCGTCAGGTATCGATTATAAATATTTCGCCGTTCTTTTCCAGCCTGAGATGATGACGCATATTCAGCGACACGCTCGGGAATTCATGCCCGAAAGGAAAATCGAAGATCACCGGGCCCTTGACTCTCGCGGCAAAACGCCGGAACAGTTTCATTCTGTCCTTATCATCCCCGCAGTTGGTGAACTGCCCGAAGAACAGCGCCTCGCATTGCGTCAGCGCGCCGCACTGGAGAAGTTGGGTCAGATAACGGTCAAGTTTGTATATGTCCTCGTTCAGGTCTTCAATTATCAGTATCCGGTGGCGGAGCTTCGGAAACCATGACGTGCCGCAAAGACTCGCCAGAACGCTCAGGTTGGCGACAACCGGACGCCCCAGCGCAGAACCGGCCCTGATTATGTCAAAAGGTTTGCCGTCAGGACGGGCGAGTTCGGTTCCGGCCGGAATATTGTCCGCCAGCGCCAGACGCATGTAATAACGGGTGTATTCGTTTTCTTCACTCCTGAATAAGGCTTCATTGAAGACGATCGGCATGGGCGCCGCTATCGGAGTACCGGCTTTCTGGCAAATCATTCCCATATGCAGCGCCGTAATGTCGCTGTAGCCGATAAGCGGAATCCTCCTGGTCCGCAACAGATGCCAATCGATATGAGGCAGGAGGTGAGCCGAACCGAAACCGCCGCGCGCGCAGAAGATCAGGTCTATATTTTTATCCTGCCAGCAGGCGTGAAGATCTTCAAGCCGCTCCTTCAAAGCCGCCGCCAAGTGTCTTTCTCCCGTATCGGAAAAGACATGCGGCATGACTTTGACCTGCAGCCCGGACTTTTTCAGTAAAGCGACGCTCTGTTCAACCTTATCGCGCTCGACCCTTCCGGCCGGGGCGATAAGCGCCGCACATTTGTATGTTTGCATAAAAATACCTTCCATGCCCATAAAATAATTGAGTTCTTTATTTAATCAAGAAAAAAATCATAAATGACGTGAGATTGTTTATTCGCCCGCGAACAACAACTGAAGAATTCAAAAATCATCCATAAAAGAAACGGTTAATCAAACAGGGAGGTTAAAGGCAATTCAGCAGCATTCAAACTCGAAATCCGCAGTGAAACAAAAAAAATTTCAACAAGGAGGTTTTGTCATGAAAACAAGGATTTTGATGTTAACCGTCGTATCACTGATCACCGGTTTCAGCCTCAGCGGCTGTTCATGGTTCAAAAAGGACCCGCCGGCACCGCAGATGTATGAAACCGCATTCGCCCCGCAGCAGGGTTCCATTCCGGTTTTCAGGATCAAGGACCGCAATGACGTGAGGGAAGTCATCGCGCTGGCGCGCAGCCTGTCCAGCGCCGGGCGTTATAAAGAATCGGCCGAGATCTACCTCGACGCGGCAAAACGCTTCAAATCAAGTTCAGGCAATTTCAAAATCGACTGCAAAATGGCGGCCGTCAGGGAATACTGGCTGGCCGGCAATCCGGCCAAAGCCCGGCAGTTGCTTGATGAACTTGAGGACGAACAGGATATTTACAACCGCGCCAGCGAAGCCGACGATATCAGACGTCTGCGGGCAATGCTGCGGGAAAGCGAAAATCTGAATAAACAGGCAGTTGCCGCCAATTCCAATTAGTGAACCAAGGAGAAACACATTATGAAAAAGAAAATAATATTGGCCGCCGCGGTTCTCACCGCCGTCAACGTCTTTTTCCCGGCCGCCATCAGGGCCGACGAAAAAACCGGACGGGAAATCAAGGAAGTCCTCGGAGACTTGACCGAAGAACTCAACGCCGCCCAACAGAAAGTCGCTAAAATAGAAGAGGAACGCATAAGCTACAAGAATGCCGCTGCGCAGAACCTGCTGCCGGAAAGAGCCCAGGCCCTGAAAGACCTGGAAAAACTCTCCAACCGCTATCACGAGGAAAAATCCCCGGAAGAACGCACGAAACTGGCAAAACAGGTAGAAAGTAAAATCCTGAAAACATCGGAATTGGGTACGGATTTCGTTGAAACCATGAAAAACGACCTGCTGTATCAGGATAAGCAACTGGCGGTCATTCAGGAACCCCTTTCCGGAGTTATCCTGAAAATGGAGAAACTCGCGGTACTTACGGCGAAAAACGACAAAGGCCTTTCCGCCCTTGACGCAAAACTGCGGGCCCGCCAAAGTCTGCAAAACCTTGCCAAAATGGTGGAAGTACTGGCTAAAAAGCATAACAACAGCCAGCAATGGGGTTCAGTGCGCAATACAATTATGCTTCAGGATAAACTCCTGCGCTATAACTCACTGGCCCATGGCAAAATAGAGTTGATGCTGGAAAACCAGAAAAAGCTCTATGAACAGGTTTTGTCACAGGTAATAGTCGCCCGCAGCGGCCTCAAAGCCGAACGCCAGACACTGCTGCAGATCACAATCAGCGATCTGGCAAAATTCATATTGCGCAAGACCGCCAATCTGCACCTCGGCAGCCAGAGCGTCCTGCAAATCGGCAAAATCGCGTTCCAGGACTCAGTAGCGCGCCAGCAGAAACTGGAAAGCTATATGAACCAGGACCAGGATATCGGCCTGACGATCAATTCAGGGGAAGACGTGTCCAGCCAGACAGCTTCTTCAGATGTCTCCGCCGAATACGAAAAATACCTTAACAGCAGCATAAACTGAAATTATTGAACATCGAACGAAATAATACTGATTACTGTTAACTGATAACTGTAAAAGGAGATTGCAAAATGAAAGCGTTAATAATGACAATTGTTGCGGCTCTGGGTATCGTTTTCTGTGCGGTCACGGCTGAAGCGGCAAGCAACACCGATCGTCTGATCCAGTCAATCCGCCAGCAGCAGAAAGCCGCCGAGAAACAGATCGTGGAGATGTGGATGTCCGGAGAGCGGGGCAAAAAATTCGAGCTTATCCTCGCGGATTATGTCGCCCGTGAAGTACGTTACCGCGCCATGACCGGCGAATCCGATACAGGCACTCTGCTTTCCGCGGTAAACCGGGATCAGAATGCCGATCTTGACGATCCGCAGAAGCTCGGCCGCCTGATCGTCCTCGAATATTTCAAGCGCAAAGGCGTAAACCTGCAGGATAAGTCCTTCGTTAAAGGCACTTACCGCATCGGCCTGAGATAAAATGGCTTAACTTACACAATGGAGGGTACCCTGATGTCTTTAAAAAAATGGTTCGCCCGCGTTGCCGGGATCATTATCGGAGCAGGCGTCATAATAATGTTCAGAAGCAGCATAAACTTCAAGGAATTATTATTCATGACCTATAACAAAGTCGGCATTACCGTTATCGCCCTGCTCCCTCTGGCAATCTGGGCAGTATATGCCGCAATCCAGGCGGAAAAACATAACGACATCACCCTCTCGTACATCGGCACCACCGCCCAGCGCGTAGGCCTGCTCGGAACGGTCATCGGCATCGTCGCCGCAACCGTCGCGATCGGCAGCAAACTCAACTCAGGCGCCGCCGCCGCGGTTACCGGAGCTCTTCCGGCAGTCGGCCAGGCCCTGATCAGCACGGCGGTGGGATTCGTAATTGCAATAAGCTGCGACTTTTTCAGATATATAAATATGCGCCAGGAAAAACCGGCAAAGGAGGAATAAACATGTCATTCCTGAAACATGCGGCAAAGTCTTTCGACTCCAACGGCACTGAAGGCATGCTGGATGTAATTCTGGGCTGTACTCTGGTATTTATACTGCTTTCGAGTTTGATCCAGGCCGATCAGGCCCAGGCTCAGGAAAAAACTCTCCCGGCTATGAACCTGACCAAGTCAAATTCGCAACAGGCCGGTTTGCAACAAGTAAGCAAGACCAGTATAAGCATAAAGAAATCCGGCAGCGGCATGAAATTATACCTGGACTCTGAAGAAGTTTCTTTCGCCGCTCTCAAGAACAAGCTGCAGAACCTGAGCGGAGTAGGACAGATCGCTCTGCGCCGGGATAAGGACATACCCTGTGCCTGGGAAGACCAAATCATAATTTTATGCCGGGATAAGGGCATAGACCGGGTAGCAATTGTAGTCACCACGGAAAAACAGCCGTAATCTCTTAATCCAGGAGGAATTAACCATGATCTCGTTAATAAAGACATTTATCTTTTGGCTGATAACCGGTATCATTATTACCTTGCTGGTAACTATGGTACTGCCGAAACTGAAATCAAAAACCGTCGAGGAAATTCCGGGCCGCCGCGAAGCCCTGCGAATCATACAGCAGGCAAAACTGGCCGTTAAAAACCTGCGGGAAAATCCGGCCAGGCCCCCTGCCCCGGCTCCGGTTCCAACTATAGAAAAGAAACTTGACAGTCAAGTTATGGAAACGTCTGCCCCGCAGTTGGCCGATGATTCCCTCAAAGAACGCGACGCCAGACTTTTCAAGCGTCAATGCGCCATTCTGGATGATCTCCTGTAAAGGAATTTCACTATGAAGCGCCATACCGCCAAAGTCCTGCTTATAACTTTCTCAGCGCTGGCCGTCGTATTTTTACTCCTGGTCAGGCTCAGCGTGGAAATCCCGGCGGGAAAGCCCATGCCCGCCGGCCGGGAAATCGAGGTTGACCTGATAGTTGAAAAAGGCAAAACGCAAAAACACTCAAAACCGGCGAAGCCGCCGACTACAGCAAAACCCAAACCGGAACCCGGTAAAGCCCCGGCAACGTCGCCTTCCGCCACACCAGTTTCAGAAGGGGCTTTGCCGCCGGTCAGCGTCAATTACCGGGAACAGGTCGGATTCAGGAAGTATGCCGAAGAAATGGGCGCCAGAGGGGCAAAGTTTTATATTATCGGCAATTCGAAAAAACAAATATATGAAATCGATTTTGACTCGAAATCGCTCCGTCCGGCTGCGGTAAAAACCATCAGTTCCGGCAATTTCAGTCCCCGTACCCGGATCATCGAAGACGAACCGGCCCTGCAGTTTTTCCTTGACAAAGCCCAAAATGAATTCGGCATCGGAACGCCGCAGGTAATCCTGCTGGTACCGCAACAAATCGAAGATAAAATCGCCGCCGCTTTGGCCGCCGCCGGAATAAATGCCGGTAATTTCCGCGGCTTCCGGGGAACCTATCTTATGAATTCGGGAACCTTCATCCTGAAGATCCACGAAGGCATCACAAGCAACGGCAAACAAAGCCTGAATATTGCAATTGCCTTGTAATATGTTTGTAGTACCGCCTTCAGGCGGAAGAAAACGCGGAACGTGGGACGTGCTAAGTGCTACGAAAATCTTTTAAGCTCATAATATTTTGCATTTTTCTGGCAAGACTTGTTTTTGACGTCGTCGTAAATGATTGTACATTGATCTGATAACTCGTATTTTTAAATGGCTTCAACTTTTCGATATGGCAGCGGCGGTCATATGCCGGTCTGGCGACCGGCGCTCCCAGAAGTGTCGCTATTGCCATTTGATGTTCATTAATTTTATTTGGTTCCGGCTATGCCGGCTTAGGGGATTTCGGGCTTACAACCATTTTAGGCTTTCTATTTTCTCTTTACAACGCTTTGCCGTTACTTCCAGCAGCAGTTTCACCCGTCCGGCAAAATATTCCAGGTCTTTCCTGGATATTTTGAAATCCTTGTCGTAACGGGCTCCGATATAAGCGTATTCAAACAAATCGAAACGCTCTTTGTCGGCTTCGGTTTCGCAGGGGAAAATTACCTCCAAATCAGGAAGAACTTCACGGATTCTCCGGTCCGCAGCACCTAGAAAATGCCCATTGGGAATGTAATTGGTAAAAACCAACTCGATAGCTTTATAAGCGGATTCAGCCGCTTGATGAAGCTGAAATGCCGCATTGTTTAGATATTGTTTCGTATTTTCTTTACCAATATTATACTCGTAATTCTCATAAAAGGCTTTTGCGCTATTGAACCAATTGTCGAAATGCTCTTTTGCGATTTCGATCTGCTGTTCAGGGGGGAGCTCCTTGCCTATATTCAGCTTGTATCTGCCTGAATCATAGAGCAGACAGCCCTCCCTGACAATGTCACTGTAAAAGAAATGCCTTTCCTTGAGCCGTTTTTTGATGAACTTTATGTCATGCACGATAATCCTGAAGGGCATAAGCGTGCTGAGGCCGTTGCAATGTTCGGATATACTGCGCCAGAGACTGTAATGAATAGAGGTAGCATTAAGGCGGGAGACCACCAGAATATCATAATCGGAAACCGCTCCGGATTTGCGGTCGGGGGCTAAATCTTCTTCGTCTTTGTAATTCCCGCGCGCATGGGAACCGAAAAGAATGATCATTTCCACGTCGTCGCACATTTCACGAATGACGGAAACCGCTCTCTCCAGTTCTTCCCTCTTACGTTTCGGCAAATGTTCCAGTGAATTTTTCATAAGGCAAATATAATCTGCGCCTGTTCAATTTCAAGGCGCAAGAAAAAGATTTGAGCGCTTACGGAAAACTCTGGACAATCCCCGGACTGAAGCCCTATGATGGTCAGAATAATAAACAAAACATAAATATAAGGATTACATTGTGATAATTCTAAAAAATCTGTAATTATTTAGTCTGCGGAAGTTGCTTCCTCCGAAAAAAGTTGAACTTTTTTCGGACCGACTCGCTTGATCTATTTTCTGATTCATAGCGCCTCCTTTGTTATTTTACCATTTTCTGCGCGAAATGCAATTTACTTTGAAAGAATTATTGACTTTTGTCGCTATTTTTGCTAAACTACTTATAACAGGTTCGTAATTAACTGATTCGGAGGGAACTCCATGGGACATGGCAAAGCACCTTTCCATTCCGGGAAAAGCAAAAGC
>JAQUOK010000112.1 GCA_028717165.1 Victivallaceae bacterium
ATTGACAACAAATACGTCATGTCTCCAAAAGATGTCTGTACGATTGAATTTCTCGACCGTATTTTGCTTGCCGGGGTATCTATTCTGAAACTTGAGGGCAGGGGACGCTCGGCTGACTATGTCCATACGGTAACTGCGGTTTACCGGGAAGCCGCCGACGCCTGGCTGGCCGGCGAATATACGGACGCGAAAATAAGTGCCTGGCTGGAGCGCCTGAAAACCGTTTTCAACCGCGGTTTCTGGAGCGGCGGCTATTATCTGGGCGAGCCTTTGGGGGAATGGTGCGGAACAGGCGGCAGTCAGGCCAAACTGCATAAGATCCAGATCGGGCGCGTCAATAAATATTTCAATAAAATAAAAGTCGCCGAATTAAGCGTTGAAGCGGCTGATCTGGCGGTCGGGCAGAAAATTATGGTTACCGGGCCGACAACCGGAGCGCTGAGGTTTAAAGTTGCCGAAATCCGTCTGGCGGGGAAAAATGTCGATCCGGCTCCTAAAGGCAGCGTCGTTTCAGTGCCGATAGAACAGAAAGTGCGGAAAAATGATATTCTGTTTCTGCTGGTTGAACGCCGTTTCGGTGAACTTGTCGGCGGCGAAGAAATTGAAGATTAAACCGATTCCCCGTCCCGGCAGTAAAAAAATCAAGCCGGACGCTTGCTATTTTCCCGTTTTTATCCATAACGCGTTTGCAAAAAAATTTTATCCCTTTATAATCATTCCATTAAAATAACTGCAGAAAGGAATTAAATTTTATGTTATTAAAACTGAAAACGGTCAGTTCTCTGGAAAAAGTCTTTGCCGACGAGGAACTGAACGCCCCTGTACTGGAAAAGGCAAGCGTACTGCGCGGAGAAGTATTCTCTTTTCAGATTGCCTACTTCTGTGACGTGCAGGCCAATTTGACGGTGAAAATCGATTCCGCTTTTACTTGTGCGGCCGAGGTTCGCGAGACCGCTCTCGTGCCGTGTGAAATCCCCGCGAATGAACCGGGAGAAAATCCCGACCTGCTGCGTAAGACTCCCGGCTTGTATCCGGATCCGCTTATGCCGATTACCGGAAACATAAAAACGGTTCCCAATCAATGGCGTACCGTCTGGGTGACTCTGCGGATCGCCGGCAATGAACCGGCAGGCGAAAAACCGGTTTCCTGTAAACTGAAACTTTCCTTATCCGGTTCAGAAGAAAAAACCGAAGCGGAAACAACGGTTAAACTTGAAGTACTGCCTGCGGCTTTGCCGGAACAGAAACTCGTCCATACCCAATGGTTCCATACGGATTGCATTTATTCGTACTATAAGGCGGAATGCTGGAGCGAAGAACACTGGCGACTGCTGGACAAATATATCGCCAACTTCAGCAGCCACGGCATTAACATGCTTTTGACGCCGTTGTGGACGCCGCCCCTGGATACCAGGATCGGCGGGGAGCGACCGACCGTCCAGTTGCTGGGTATAGAAAAGGACGGAGATATTTTTAAATTTGATTTCAGCAGGCTGGGCCGCTGGATTGATGTTGCGCTGGAAAACGGCGTAAAATACTTTGAAATGGCCCACCCGTTTACTCAGTGGGGAGCCGAATTCTGCCCGAAAATAATTGTTCGCGAGAACGGCGAAGACAAAAAAATGTTCGGATGGCATACGAGTTCACGTTCCCGCGAGTATATTTCTTTTCTGCGTCAATTGTTTCCGCAACTGCTGGCTTTTCTGGATAAAAAAGCGGTCAGGGACAAATGTTTTTATCATGTCTCGGACGAACCAAGTCTGCAGCATCTGGAAAATTACCGGCCGTGCGCTGAACTGATAAGGGAGTTAACAGCCGGGGCGCCGGTCATTGACGCACTTTCCAATATTGAGTTTTATAAGAACGGGCTGGTTGAATATCCTATTCCGGCCAACAATCATATGGAACCGTTTGTCGAGGCCGGAGTGAAACCGCTCTGGACTTATTACTGTGTCGGTCAGCGCGAAAAGGTGCCGAACCGCTTTTTCAATTTCCCGTCATACCGCAACCGGGTAATGGGGGTGCTGATGTATAAATACGATATTTACGGTTTCCTGCACTGGGGGTATAATTTCTGGTACAGCCAGTATTCCATAAATCAGGAACTTGATCCTTTTAGAAGTACCGACGCCGGGCGCGGCTTTGCTTCCGGCGATGCGTTCCTGGTCTATCCAGGTAAAACCGGCCCGCTTGATTCCATACGCAATGAAGTCATACGTGAAGCCGTACAGGACTTGCGGGCCTTGCGCAGGCTTGAGGAACTGCAGGGGCGCGAAGCGACGATCGCGTTTATCGAAGAAGGGCTTGACCATGAACTGGAAATGACCTGTTATCCGCGTTCGGCCGCCTGGCTTCTGGATTTGCGGGAGCGGGTTAACAGACGAATAGCGGAACTAATTTAGGTCGTACCTTTCCCTGTCTTTAATTGCCGCGGTGAATTTCTCGTCTTTGCTGCCGCTGCCGCGGACATTGTAGAAATAATAATCCGCCAGGTCATCGCCGACGTTTTTTACATGGCCGTCGGCCATGAACACATTCGCCTTGTCGCCGTGCCGCATGTCGATGTGGCAGAAACGGACGGATCCGGCCAGATTATTGGTAATGCCGCTGAAATAAACATATTCGTCGCCGCTCGCCGGAGCGATTATGGCGCTGTCTCCGCCCAGAATGCTGCTGCTTGGGCTGATATACAGTTTAAAGGGAATAGGCAGAGGCGGAGACGCCTGGTCCGGATTCTTTACGGTTCCGATGGTAGTGAACCTGAAAGGCGTGTCACCGGCAAGTGCGGAACAACTGAGCCCGCTTCCATAGGTTCCGGCTTCATCCAGACTGGAGAGCTGTTCCCTGGGACAGAATAGAACTTTTTCTCCGGTCAGGTAGCCTTGCCCGGCCGGAGCCGTATCCCAGGTAATCTTTGCCGGGCTGGCGTCACGGTATGGTTTCACAATATTTTCCGGCAGCATCGCCGCCGCCCATTCCGGGCCGCCGTAAACAAACCCGTCGTTGGCGTTCGCATACATCATGAAACACAAAGCGATCTGTTTCTGGCTGTTTACGCAGCTTATGCCTTTCGCCTTGTCGCGGGCGCGGTTAAGCATGGGGAGAAGTATTCCGGCAAGAATCGCGATTATACTTATCACCACGAGCAATTCAATGAGTGTGAATATGGATTTTGTTTTCCGCATTATAGCTCTCATCAGTTAATTTAAATATTGAAAATAGTTGTCCGGCGGGAATTATCAAGTGAATTTGATATTTTTCTTATTCAGGCTTTACTTGTCCGGTTTTAAAGTTAATTTATACCAATAACTAAGAAAATACAGGAAGCAACGATGAAAGAAGTAATTGATAAGGCTATGGTTTTAATCGAAGCGCTGCCTTATATCCAGAAGTTCCGTGACGCGGTTGTGGTCGTCAAGTTCGGCGGCAGCGCCATGGAGGACCCGGAACTCGTGAAAAGCACTATGCGCGATATTGTTTTTATGGAGTGTATCGGTATGCGCCCGGTCGTGGTTCACGGCGGCGGCAAGGCGATTTCCGCCGAACTCAAGCGGCAGAACATAAAAGTCGAGTTTGTAAACGGTTTGCGCAATACCTGTGCCGACACCATAAAAATAGTTGACAATGTCCTTCACGAGCACGTGAACAAGAGTCTGCTTGAACACGGCAAAGCCGTGGGCGGCAGGCTTACCGGTATTTCCGGGAAAAAGATATTGAGCGCGGAAAAACTTTTTCTGCAGTGCCCGGATACCGGGAAAAACCTGGATATCGGTTTTGTCGGCAATATTATTGACGTCAACACCAAAGAAATCTACGCGGCGCTTGAACAGGGCTTGATCCCGGTCATTCCGCCGCTGGGCGTCGGCAGCGACGGACAGGTTTACAATATCAACGCGGATATCGCCGCCTGCAAAATCACCGAAGCGCTCAAGGCCAGAAAACTGATTTTCCTCAGTGACGTGCCCGGAATACTGCGCGATCCGAACGATGAGAGCAGCGTTATCGGTACCGTCAGGACTGATGAAGTCCAGAAACTCATTGACGACAAAGTAATTACGGGCGGCATGCTTCCAAAAATAAAGAGCAGTCTCCACGCGCTTGAAGCCGGAACCAATAAAGTCCATATGATCGACGGCCGGCTCCAGCATTCCCTGCTGCTCGAAATATTCACCACGGAAGGGATCGGAACCCAGATAGTAAAAGCGGATTCAATTTAGTTAATGTCGCCCAAGCGTCCCGCTTGAGCAACTATACTGTTTTAGGTTGAATTATTAATTTTTTACAGAGCTATCCCATAGAAAATCAGGAGATACGAAATTTGAGGGCGAGACTCTGTCGAGCCGTAGACGTTTAACGTGTTTCGGCTCGTGAGGACACTCGCCCTCCAGGAAACGCATAACGTAGTGAGATATGAAAACGGAAAATGGGGGTATTCATAAGATAGATTTCTCCGGCTCAAAATAGGATAGAAAGTGAATATAATAATTAGAAGTTGATAAACAAGGTGATATGAAACAGACGATTGAACATTTACCGGAAATAAAACGGGCTGAATTGAAACATATTGTTTCCGTTATTCGCGAAATGTGCGATGACGTGGAAATGATAATTCTGTTCGGTTCGTATGCGCGCGGCGACTACAAGGTCGAAGCCGACCTCAAGCCGGACCGCAGGTCGGGACATGTGTCGGATTATGATATCCTTGTTGTTCCGGAACTTAAAACCACTGCTGAAGACAGCCTTCTATGGCGTAAAATAACTGAAGCGTGCAACGCGTTAAAATTTAGCGCTCATCCTAGGATCATAGTTCACGATATATGGGATTTGAATATAAAGCTTGTCAAGGGGCAGTACTTTTTTCCCGACATTAAAAAAGAAGGCTGTATGCTCTTTGATTCTCATGACTTCAAACTTGAAGATGCACGCAAACTAGCCCCGGAAGAACAACAAAAAATTGCCCGTGAACATTTTAAATACTGGTTTAAAAGCGCAACGGATTTTTATACTCTTTATTTAAGCGCTCTTGAAAAAGAGATATATACGAAAGCGGCATTTCTCCTTCATCAAACGACGGAACATTGTTATAAGGCGTTCCTTCTGGTATCTACGAATTATATCCCAAATGAACACTGGCTTGCCGTCCTGGGCGATCTGATAACAGAGGAAAATGGCTCGTTTACCTGTGTTTTCCCTCGTAAAACAAAAGAAGAGGAGCACCGTTTTAATTTACTGGATTATGCTTATATAAGCGCGCGTTATGTTCCCAGTTTCAATGTATCGAAAAAAGATCTGGAAATTCTCGCGGTTCATGTTGAAAATTTGCTTGAGCTTACGGAAAAAATTTGTAAGCAGAAAATTGAAAGTTTTACAAATAAAAAAAGACAAGGCGGTACTGTCAAAAATTTTAGGGAAAAATGAAAATATGAGTTTTGTATTCGTCAGAACCTTAGAGTTGTTAAGCTCGGATTCGACATAAACCCCCTTCGGGCTATTTATTTCGATTCAGGACAAGCACAGGAACCTGACGAGTGGGGTTTTTTGCTTTCAGGGAAAAACAACAATTTGTTTTTCCTGAAACATAAGGATAGAGCGTCCAACGTGGCAGATACTGAAAAAGCTATAATTTTCAAATCGAGCTCAGCGCCCGGAGTACAAAGCAGAAATAAAGGTGCAGGGTAAGGTGCAGAGGGGGGCTAAGGGCTCACCAAAAAAAGGAAAGGATAGATAACATTAAGCTGTTAACCAGTGCATCACTAAGGGAATTTTTAATGAATTTAGTTATTTGCGGCATGAAGCATTGCGGGAAAAGCACCCACGGGCGGTTCATCGCCCGCAAATTTTCCTGTCCGTTCATCGATACGGATGAACTGCTTGAGACGAAATATTTTGAACAGGAAAAGAACCCGCTCAATTCCAGGGAAATTTACAACCTGCACGGAGAAGATTATTTTCGTTCCCTGGAAGCCGGGGTAATCCATTCCCTCATTACTGAAAAGGACGAAAACGAAAATAAGGTGATAGCGCTCGGCGGCGGTGCGCCTTCCAACCCGGAACTGGGACCGGAACTGAAAGAACTCGGGCGGTTCATCTATCTGAAAAATACACCGCAGGTGCTGTTCAAGCGCATTGCGGCGAAAGGCCTGCCGAAATTTTTGCAGGGCGAAAAACCCTATGAAAAGTTTTTGCAACTTTACTATGAGCGTGAACGGCGCTATATTGAATTGGCGGACCTGACAATAGAGTTTGACCGGGACGTCCCGGCCAAAGAAGCCGGACATATAATTTCAGCCAGAATCGAGGAGAAGTTAAATGAGTGGCAGCATTTACGGTAAGGTATTTACGATAAGCACTTTCGGCGAGTCCCACGGCAAGGCGGTGGGGGTTGTTGTCGACGGCGTTACTCCGGGAATTGAACTGTGCGAAGCGGATATCCAGAAAGAACTCGACCGCCGCAAGCCCGGCCAGTCGTCGGTTACCACGCCGCGTAAAGAATCGGATACAGTACAGATCATGTCCGGAGTTTTCGATGGTAAAACGACCGGTACGCCGCTGCTGATGATCATTTACAACGAAGACCAGCGTTCCGGAGACTACGGCAATATAAAGGATTTGTTTCGGCCCGGGCATGCCGACTACACTTATCAGGAAAAATACGGAATCCGGGATTACCGCGGCAGCGGCCGGGCTTCCGGCCGGGAAACCGCCGGGCGGGTTGCCGCCGGGGCGCTTGCGAAAAAAATACTGGCTGCCAAAGGCGTAAAAATAACTGCTTTTACTAAAAACATAGGCGGAATTGCCGCCGAAAAATACTGCCCCGAGGAAATAGAGAAGAATATTGTCCGCACCGCCGATCCGGATGCGGCTCCGAAAATGATCGAGCTGATCCATAAGTCGGCGGAAAGCCGGAACAGTATCGGAGGCATCGTCGAATGCCGGATAAGCGGCGTGCCCGCGGGCGTCGGGGAACCGGTTTTCGACAAACTCGACGCGGAACTGGCAAAAGCCGCATTGTCGATCGGCGGGGTGAAAGGCATTGAGTTCGGCGTCGGATTCGGGGCCGCGGAAATGACCGGCAAAGAGCACAATGATGAAATGGATGTCGGCGGTTTCAAGTCAAATAATGCCGGGGGAATTATTGGGGGCATATCCACCGGAAATGAAATTGTTTTCAGGATCGCGGTAAAGCCGACATCCTCCATTGCCATGGCGCAGGACACGGTGGATCTGAATGGAAATGAGGTCAGGTGCGAAACGCGCGGCAGACATGATCCCTGTCTCTGCCCGAGAATAATCCCGGTGCTTGAGGCAATGGCCGCTTTAGCGCTTGTTGATCTTATGAAACAGAACGCGGCGCTTACATATTAATTACGAATTACGAATTACAAATTACGAATCAAATTAAGTTTGCAGTACCGCATTGAGAGTGAGGGTATGAAGAAAAAACTTCTATGTGAACAAATCGGCGGTTCGCCGCAGTTTACCATATCCGCCCCGGAGTTTATGGGCGCTGTCCTTGAGCTTGACCCGGCTTTGTGGGCGGCAACCAGTGCTCCCCGTGAAAGTTTATTTACCGATCCTGAATTTATCGCCTATCTCGATCCTGACAATTCCGGTTCCGTCCGGGTTGACGAAGTCTGTGCCGCAATTAAATTCCTGCTGGAAACGTTCAAATCCGCAACTGAACTCAACAAACGGGATACTTCGCTTGCGCTTTCGGAATTGAACGTTGAATCCGAAGATGGCCGGGATTTTGCGAAGTTCGTCAGGAACAGTTTCGGCATTAAGGATGAAAATACGGAATTGCCGCTTGAACGGGTCAGCGAAAAAATTAATGGGCTTTCTTCCGGCCCCCTGAAAGGGGACGGCTGTCTTACCGCGAAGGCGCTTGAAGATCCTGCCGATCTGGTTCTTTTCAATGACATTCTGAGCGTTTTCGGCAGGGATTCTCTGACTCTGGAAATGCTTGACAAGTTTGTCGCGGATGCCGGGGATTTTCTGCAGTGGGAAGAAAACACCGCTAAACCGGAACTGAAAGTAAAGGAACCGGCCCTGGCCTATTCCGCGTATTCCGCACTGAAAGACAAAATAGATGAATTTTTCAGTTACTGCCAACTGGTGG
>JAQUOK010000113.1 GCA_028717165.1 Victivallaceae bacterium
CTGTTGTAAATAAAAGGCTGTCCGGCTTTTTCCAGAAGCAGCGCGTCGGTACAGCGCCAGCCGGGCGCTGCGGAACTTACCGGTGCGCGGCCGCAGATATCTGTAAGGCATTTTACGCCCCGGCGCAGGGATTCCGCGATCTGTTCAGGAGACATTTTATCAATTTTCGCCTGAATGCGGTGATGATCCCAGGCGTGCAGTCCGATCTCATGTCCGGCGTCAAAACTCGCCCTGATCACCCGGCCGAGGCGTTTCCCGATCTGCGGGCCGGGCCACATCGTCCCCATAAGGATTATGTCCGGGCCGTAAAGCCCGGCGGCGTTGGTGCGGAGCATTTTCCAGGCAAAAGCCGGTTTCAGCAGCCGCCAGAGATGACGGCCCATATTGTCCGGGCCGACCGAAAAATAATAAGTGGCTCTGACGTCATATTTTTTGAGTAAGCTGTTCAGGTTCGGCACGCCGACTTTAGTGCCGCGAAAAGTATCGACGTCTATCCTCAGTCCTATTTTCTTAGCGTCCATATTTCATCACCTGGTATTTTCTGCTGTCTACTTTAAATTCTTTTATCGGGGTGAAACCGGCCTTTATGAAGCGGCCCGAAAAATCCCGGTTGACCAGCACCAGGCTGCCGGGAGCCGCTTTGGTCTTTTTGAGTTCATACAGCGGACAGTTTACGCCCAGATAAAACAAGGCCGCGCCGCTTTCGCGTTCAATCGGCCGGTAAAGATATAAGATTTCGCCGCCGCGCATCTGTTCTTCGCAGTATTTGAATATATTGTGATAGGATTTACGCGCATTTTTGATCGGGCGGACGGAAGTATCTACGCTGATATAGGTAAGCGCCAGTCCCGCCAGGAGTCCGAAAGCGGTTCTGCTGATTTTTTCTTTGAACATCCCGCTTAAAGTCAGCACACCGCAGACAAGCATGGAGCCGGGCGCGATATAAGCGCTCCAGTCCATCCCGCTTACCGCGGCAATAATAATGAAAGCAATCGCCCCGCCGAAAAGCCCGAGACATAACAGGATGCCCGCGATTCTGGCCGACAGATCGATATAATCCCATTGGTGCGGGAGCCTGAATTTGCCGGAGAATACCTGGTCAAGCATATCGGCGATCAGGAGGACTTCCGCGGCATAGAGCGGCAGAACGTAAACCTGGCGTTTTCCGGCGGAAACCGCCAGCAGCAGGTAGGGAATTACCAGCCAGCAGAGCATGAACAAGGATCTGCCGTCTTTTTCCCGGATGACTTTGCGGATGCCGAACCACAAGGCGAAGGGCAGCAGGATAGTCCACGGCTGGAGCTGTTCAAACAGTTTCGGTAAATAATACCAGAAGGGTTCGACGTGTTCGGCGTGCGAACCCGTAAAACGTCCGAAATTATTTGTCCAGACCACGGTGTGAACCGCTTCATAACCGGATTTTTCATACAAAGCCCATATCCACAAAGCTACCGGTATGAAGCTCAGAATCGCTCCGGCGAACAGCAGTATCCAGTGTTTGGGATGGAATTTTTTTTCTATGTAAAAATCGTTTACCGCCAGATAAAAAAACAGGGCCGAACACGGTACGGCTACCCCGATAAGTCCTTTGGAAAACAATGCCCCGCCGAGGGTCAGAGCAAAGAAAGTGAACCACAGGAGCGTATCTTTGGTCTTTTCCGAACGGTATACTTTCCAAAATCCCCACATGGCGAAAGCGATGAAGACCGCCAGAAAAATATCGACCATGCATTTGCGTCCGTAATTCCAGTATTGCGCCGCGGTGGACAGAAGCACAACCGAAAGCAGCGCTCCGAAACCGGACATGCCGAGGCCGCGCGCCAGAGCGAACAGGGAAAGCGCCCCGAGAAAGGCGGCAAGCGCCGACGGCAGTTTCGCGGCGAATTCATTGCGCCCGAATAACTGCATTGACAGTGCGTCCGCCCAGAAATACAAGGGCGGTTTTTCATGAAAAGGATTATCGTTCAGCCGGGGTTCCAGCCAGTTGCCGTCGAGGAAAATTTCAGCGGCTATTCCGGCCACTCTGGGTTCATCGCCGCCGCTGAGATGGCGGCTTCCCAGACCGATAAAAAAAACGGCAAAGGCAAATAACGCCGCGAGTATGAAATAACGGCGGGGACTGATCTCCATGATCAGTTCCCTGAATTTATTTACCGCTGCGGCCATAGTTTAATTATCGTCGTCGTGCAGGTGGAACTCGCCGCAGGAAACCGCTTCATCGAGGAAAAAATTCAAAGTGGTTTTAATTGATTCCCGGAGAGTTATTTTTGGTTCCCAGTCCAGAAGCTTCTTGGCGTTCCGGATACTTGGGACGCGATGCTGAACATCCTGATAGCCTTTACCGTAGAAAGCGCCGCTGTCAACGACCATGTAACCGGCAAACGGCGGGAATTTATCCCGGTCGGGATGCTGATCGAAAAGTTCGACGAGCATTTCGGCCATGCGTTTGATGCTTTCCTCATTTTCCGGGAAACCGATATTGATGATTTCGCCGTTGCATTTGCCGTCCTTGTTCTCAATAATGCGGAATAAAGCCTCGATGCCTTCGCTGACGTCGATAAAGGCGCGTTTCTGTTCGCCGCCGTCAACCAGCTGGATCGGCGATCCCTGAACGAGATTTAGGATCAGCTGCGTGATGGCGCGCGAACTGCCGATACGGGCGGAAGTCAGGCTGTCCAGCCGGGGGCCGATCCAGTTGAACGGCCGGAACAGGGTGAAATTAAGCTGGCCTTTGGCGCCGTATGCCCAGATAACCCGGTCAAGCAGCTGCTTGGAAGTGGAATAAATCCAGCGCTGCATGCGGATGGGGCCGGTAACCAGCGGCGATTCGTGTTCCCTGAATTCCGGATCCTGGCACATGCCGTAGACTTCGGAAGTGGACGGGAAGATCACCCGCTTGTTGTATTTGACGCAGTAACGGACAATTCGCAGGTTTTCCTCAAAGTCCAGTTCAAAAACGCGCAGCGGATTACGGGTATATTCGATCGGGGTGGCGATGGCTACCAGCGGCAGAACGATATCGCATTTGCGGATGTGGTATTCTATCCAGTCGCGGTGAATTGAAATATCGCCTGCACGGAAATGGAAGCCCGGTTTATCCATGAGATGGTTTACGTAATTCGAACGCAGGTCCATGCCGTAGACTTCGTATTTGCCGCTTGCGAGCAGACGGTCGCTTAGATGACTGCCGATAAAACCGTTGACGCCGAGGATCAGGACGCTCTTCTTGCGGGCGGCTTCCCTGGCGGTGCGCGGATTACAGCCGAAGACGGTATTTTTAACTATGCGGGCATCCTGCGCAAACTGTTCGCCGGTGGTCAGAATGCCGTTCTCAAGCTGGGCCGATTCGACTTTTACGGCGCCTTTGCCGCAGGCGACAAGCAGCGGACTGGATGAAATTACGGTGCCCGGAGCCGCTCCGGCGCTGTTTTCGGCTATGGATACTTTCCAGAAAATGCATTTGCGGTCGCCCATGAAACTGAAAGCGCCCGGATAAGGCAGCGTGACCGCGCGAACCAGATTGCGGACGGCGACTGCGGATTTTTTCCAGTCGATTTCGCCGTCGGCGGGGCCGCGTCCGCCGAAGTAAGTGGCGTCCGCCTCGCTTTGCGGGATACTTGGAGCGCTGCCGTTTTTAATGGCCGGCAGGGTTTTCGCAAGCAGTTCAGCCGAAGCTTTCGCGGCTTTGAGATGCAGGGTTTTAGCAGTATCGCAGTCTTCGATGGCGATTTTTTCCTGGGCGATGATATTGCCGGCGTCAGGTTTCCGCGTCATATAATGCATGGTTACTCCGGTTTCGGTTTCGCCGTTGACCAGGGCCCAGTTTATCGGCACGCGTCCGCGGTATTTGGGCAGGAGCGAACCGTGAAGGTTGATGCAGCCTTTCGGGGGAAGGTTCAGGAGTTCGGATTTCAGCATGTTGCGGTAATAAAAGGAAAAGATTATTTCCGGCTGCATGGCGCGAATTCTTTCCAGCCATACGGGATGGTTTACGTCCTCCGGGGCATAGACCGGAATGCCTTTGGCGGAAGCCAGTTCGGCTACGGAATTGAACCATATGTTTTCCTTGGGATTGTCCTTGTGCGTAAAAACGGCAGCAATTTCAAATCCGTTATCGAGCAATGCTTCAATACCGACGCAGCCGATATTGTGATATCCCATTACAACACATTTCATTGTCAGGCTCCAAATATTTTATTATAAAGTAAAAAATCATACTTGCTTCACAAACCGGGAAACAGCAGTTAACATAACCGAATAAAAAGACTTTTCTAATCAGCGATCCGAAAAAGTCCGAAAATGGCCGTCATTGAGCAAAGCGGCTGGTTCCGTGCAGATAACTCGCGCGGTCTTTTTTATATTTTTCTATATTTTTTTTCAATTTTCCCTTTTCCGCCAGGAATAATACTTTGGCGCGGATTTCATACTGTTCGAGCGTATGGAGGTTGAGCGGTACGGTTTTGACGAAGCTGTCGGTATAAATAGGGGTGCCGTCCGGGCGGTTGGAGGTCGTAACCCAGGAACCGGTTACTCCGCCGTAGGGATCCTGCTTGTCCGGCACCGGCACTTCTCCGGTTTTTACGCGTTTGAAGAGTACTACTTCAATAGCGTCGGCTCCGTATTCCCTGGCTTTGCTTATGATTTCCTCTTTCACGGCTTCGGTACTGCTGCCGTCGGGGGCGGTTACTACCGCGCGGCCAAGTACGCTGTAGACATTCGGCGGGACTTCATCGCTGGAGTTGTAGAAAGCGACGGTCTGGTCAGCCGTCAGCGGGGCAAGTTTCTGGCCGACGTAATCAAACTGCGTACAGCCGCTTCCCAGGAATACAAAAACCGCGCCTGCGATGAGGAAAAAAAATATTTTAAACCTGTTCATAAAAAATCCCTGTTGTGCTGTAAAAAGTACGCTTTCAATATAAACCGGCTTGATTCCTTTTCAAGTCCCGGTTCTTTTTTTAACGGCACTGTTATTAAACCAGTGTCTGGTCTTCAAACAGATTTTTACCAGCATCAGCATTATCGGAACTTCGATAAGCACCCCCACTACCGTAGCCAATGCGGCTCCGCTGGAGAGCCCGAAAAGCATTACGGCAGTAGCGATTGCCACCTCAAAATGATTGGACGCTCCGATCATGGCCGCGGGAGCGGCGTCTTCGTATTTGAGTTTGAGGAACTTTGCCAGTCCGTAGCCAAGCCAGAAAATCATAGCGGTCTGGATAGACAGCGGTATGGCTATCCAGAGGATGGTCAGCGGGTTGGCGAGAATAGTTTCGCCCTTGAAAGAAAATAACAATACCAAAGTAGCTAAAAGTGCGGTAATGGTTATCGGGGTCAGTATATGCAGAAAGGTTTCATTGAACCATTTTTCTCCTTTAGTCGAGATAATCCACTTTCTGGAAAAATAACCTGCCGCTAACGGAAGCGCTACATAGATACTTATGGAAAGCAGCAGCGCTTGCCAGGGTACGGGAAGGCATCCGATACCTAAGAGAAAACCGCCGAGAATACCGTACAGCAAAAGCATTGTCAGAGAGTTTATCGCGACCATGACTAGTGTCAGCCCGTCATTGCCGCGCGCCAGGAACCCCCAGACCAGCACCATCGCCGTACAGGGAGCGATACCCAGCAGGATACAGCCGGCCAGATAACTCCGCCAGAGCGGGATCTGGAGCATTTTTACGCCGCCGTGCAGGACTACTTTTCCCGCACCGTAAACCGCCCCGACGTCGAGGTCCAGGCCGAATGGCATTTTCACCAGGTCCACGGCGTCCGTCCCGATAAATCCCCTGAACAGAAATCCCAGGAAAAATAAGGCGATGGCATACATGGTAAAGGGTTTGATCGCCCAGTTTATGAACAGGGTCAGGAGTACGGGCTTTCCGCTTTTCCCGGCTTTGATAACACTGGCAAAATCAATTTTGACCATAATCGGGTACATCATACAAAAAAGACATATTGCAATCGGAATAGATACTACAGGCGCGCCTTTGACGAAAATGGACATTCCGTCCAGATTTTTGGCGAATTCCGGAGCAAATTTGCCGAGAACGATACCTCCGAGAATACACAGAATTACCCATACCGTCAAATAACGTTCGAATATACTTTTCATTTGCCGTTTGTCAGCGGAAGCGTTTTCATTATTCATAATTTTCATCCTTCAGGTTAAAATTTTATCAGGAAATAAAATCCTGCCGTCAACAATATCAGTCCGGCAATCACTCGAATCGCCGTATCCGCGCCTTCGGCGGCAATACTGACTCTTCCAATCGAAATACCAAGCATTACGCATCCCAGCGGAATGCTGAAGCCGATGGCAAACATTGCCAACATCAGCATGGCCCAAAAAATTTCCCCCTGAAGAATCGCTGCGCCGATCACGATAAATATTCCGGGATTGCACGGCAGTGAACTGACGGCGACAATGCCGCCAAGAACCAATCCGGTTAATATTGTCCCGGATTTTTCCCATTTGCCGCCGAGGCCTTTCAGCTTATCAAAGGATATTTTGAACGGCAGAAGATTCAGCGTCGCCAACCCCAGGAATATAGCAATGATACCGGCAAACAACTGCCAGTAGCGTCCTAATCCACTTTGGGCCGCCTGCCCGATAAAACCGGCGACGGCGCCAACGGCCATCAGCGATATAATCGTGCCGGCAGTAAAGCACAAAGTCGATTTTAGCGCTGCTTTCCGGTCATCATTGGCTTGCGCGCCGGAATAACCGACCAGTATTCCTAATGCCGGAATAGTACAACAGGCGCTGGTGGCGGCGCTCACCGCTCCCAGCAGCAGCGCAAACAGCAATCCCATCGGCTGAGATGCGGCTTCCTGCAACGCATTGATTGTGTATTCAAGCATGAATATTATTCCTTAATTGCAACCTGACGAAGATGGGCCGCAACCGGATGAACCGCAGCAGCCGCCGGACCGGGAAGAGGCCATGAAGGCTTGGAGTAATTTTGTTTCAGTTACTTCGCCGGAGACAGCAGTCATCCCCCGGCCTTTACAAACAACTAAAATGGCAGGCGCTTGAACCCGGGCCGCAATCGCAGGGTAATCCGTAGAACTAGTCGGCAGCGTATATAACCCAAGGTTAATATTTTTCCCCTTCAATGTCTTTTGTGCCGCATTGACGGCTTTGCCGGTTGCTTCATCGGCAATTCCATTTTTCGCCGCCGGGATGAAAATAAAAACCGCATCCTGACTCAAAGCCACCTTATTAAGCGAACTCAGCGAATCCAGATATGCGCCGATTTTCCGGTTTGATCCATCGGCTTCTGGCGCTGCTTCGTTGGATTTCACTACGGCGGTTGCTGTAGCGGTCTCTGTTTTGGCAGTTACCGGAGTTGCTTTCGCTTTGACACTTGATCCTGCGGCGGCAACGGCAAAGGCCGGACTATTTGGGGCGGCCTGATTATTGGAGTTATTTTTCCGCGTATTGTTTTTGTAGATAAAAACGCCAACCATGGCCAGCAAAACAAGGACGAACACTAGAGTTTTTAGTTTTTTGCCCGACAAAGAAGAACTGCTATTACAACAGCAACCAGGTCCGCAGGCGGTCTCAGGTTCTGCTTTTATTTCCGGGGAACCACAATTGCATTCAGGTCCGCAAGCAGCATCTTCTATTCTGCTTGCATCGGCGTTTTCATCAGTTCCTTTTTCATTTTCAATACCGGCAAATTTCATAAGCTGACTCCTTGAGGGATAAACCCCTTTACTGACAATTGAATCATTGACGACGATCAAAGGAAGACATTCATTGCCTTCATCATGTAACATATTCATAACCGCTTCATGGTTCATAAAGGCGGCGGGATTTGAGTCCAGCCCGAACTGTTCCACCGTTATGCCCTGCTGTTCCAACCACTTCAAGTCGTTGGAAAAGGCGACAAGTTCCGCTTTGACATTAGGTCCGCAAACTCCGGTCGAACAGCACATGGGCGGGTCGTAAACCTGTAATTTCATTGAGTTCATCTTAAAAATCCTTCTCTTAGTTGATAATTTGCCATGGTATAATTACTGTCTTTGACGTTTTTGATAACTGGTGCCGTTCGGCTAAAGAAACAT
>JAQUOK010000114.1 GCA_028717165.1 Victivallaceae bacterium
TGAGGACAGATACATCGGAGACGACAATATTCTTTACGAATACCAAAGCGATTACGATCTGCTTCTCGTCGTGAAAGACCTCCGGAAATACGAATACAAGGGTTACCGTAAGCGAATCAAAAGAAAAGCCCTTATGGCGGCGGACTGTGATACCCGGTTGAGTATCATTATGCATAGCATCGATGAAGTCAAGGCGGCGATAAAACGCGGAAATTATTTCTTCTGCGACATAAAAAAAGAGGGAATATTACTGCATTCATCCGGGCGCTTCCGGCTTCCGGCAGTGAAGGAACTCGACATGAAACAGCGTCTGGATAATGCCAGAAGAGATTTCAGCAACTGGTTTGAAAGCGCAAATGAATTTCTCGATACAACTTTTGACGATATAAAAAAGAAAAGATATAAAAAAGCCGCTTTTGAGCTTCATCAGGCAACGGAACGTTTTTATCATACGGTTCTGCTGGTATTTACCGGTTACAAGCCGAAACTTCATGACCTCGAAGAATTAGGAGTAAAAGTCAATCATCTCAGTCTCGAATTCAAGGGAATTTTCCCGCAGAACACTGATGAGGAAAAACGGCTTTTCAAACTGTTAAGAAGCGCCTATGTCGGAGCCAGATACGATATGAACTACAAAATAACCCCGGATGAATTGGAATATCTTGCCGAACGGGTAAAAAAGCTCCGGGATATAAGCGAAAAGGTCTGTAAAGAAGAGATAAAAAGTTTTGAAATGTGTTTGCAGTACCGCTTTTAAGCGGAATCTTTCCGGCTGTAAAGATTCAACATTCCGCCTGAAAACTGGACACAAACAGGAAAAAATACAGGATGAGCATCAGGTCATTATACGAGAAATACTGCAATAAATTCCTGGACGGGCCGGAATGGTATTATACCAGCGCCCTGGAAAAACGCCCCGGCAATTACCGTTCCGTAACCGCGGCCTTCACTATCTGGGCGCTGGCCTTTTATATACGTATTTTTACGACTCCGGGACAGTTTCTGGCGCCGGTTACCTTCATCATTGTTTTCTACAGCATCCTCGCCTGGACTTCCCCCATGCGGATAATAAGTATAGTTCTGCTGGTTATTTTCCTGGTTGATTTTATTTGCGCTTTGCTTTTCCACCCCAGTCTGAAAATAACCCGGCATGTCCCGCGCCGGATCCGGGCGGGATCGAGTTTTTTCATCGATTACGAACTTGAAAACCGGCGCCGCCTCAGCGCCTGGGATATCGAGCTCGACAATTACCGCCTGCGCCCCGGCGTGAAAATAACCGGCCATGCCGCGGCCGGAGTTGTTCCTCCCCGGCAAAAAATTGAAATAAGAGCTGAAGCTGAAGCGCTGCGCCGCGGCAAGTACGACATTTTCTCGCCGATAGCCGACTCCCGCTTTCCGCTGGGACTTTTCAAAATGAGCCTGCGCAAAAAAGGTTCCCCGGACGTCCTCCTGGTATATCCGTCTTTTCACGAACTCGTTTCCCTTGACCTGCCGGTGGCGCTGCGCTACCAGAAAGACGGGGATTCGCGGGTTTCGAAAGTCGGCGAATCCCTGGATTTTTTCGGCAACCGCGAATTCCGCGAGGATGATGACCCGCGCCATATCGACTGGCTCGGCAGCGCCCGCGCCGGGGAACTCATAATCAAAGAGTTCCAACAGGAATACCTGAGCCGGATAGCGGTAATTGTCGATACTTACGTCCCCCCGATAAACAGTTTTCAGTTCCGTTTCCGCAAAAAACAATCTTTTGCTGAGCTGGAAGCCTCCCTGTCGCTGGCTTCCGCCCTGATCGATTACCTGACGCGCGGCGAATATGTCGTGGATATTTTTGCTGCCGGACTCGACATTTATCATTTCAAGGCCGGGCGGCATCTGAGCTGTTTCGACGACATAATGGATATTCTGGCCAGCCTTGAAGTAAACCATCAACTGCCGATCAGCGAACTTTCCTCAAGCGTTCTCGAAGAAATATCGAGCATCGGCAGCGCCGCAGTAATTCTGCAGGGCTGGGATAAAGAGCGGCAGAAGCTGATCTCCCGCCTGAATAATTACGGCATTGCTTCGAAAGTAATCATCATCGGAGACAGGAAAAAAATCTCAGCACCTGCCAATATCGGGGTTTTCAGCGCCGAAGACGTTCAGCAGGGAAGAGTGGTGAAATTATGACTCGGAAAAGCACAAGAAAATCTTTTACGGAAACAATCCTGTGCGCCGGCATCATTATACCCGCCGCTTTTCTTTTTGCGGTTGCCGCCGACCTGCCGCATGTGCTGATAACCATGCTGACGGGACTGGCTTTATCGCTGCTTTTCAGAAACGCGGTAAAACTCACCGACCGGACGGTTATCTACTCGGTCGTCGTTTCAATGGTTGCGGCCGTCCTTTTCGACTACGCTTTTCCGATGTCGGATGAACGTTTCGGATATTTAAGTTCATTTTTCCATTTGAACATCACGGTGCCGGTTCTTCTTTATCTGGCCGCAGCCTCGACGTTTTTCGGGCTCAGGAGATACTCCTACGCCATTGCCGCTTCCGCGGCTGTTGTCGCGCTCGCATTCAGCGGCAACGTCCTGCATATGCCGCCGGAAACGGAACGTTTCCTGGTTCCCGGATATTTCCTGCAGCATTTCAGGGCTCTGCATGTTTCCTGCATCTGTTTAAGCAGTTTTTTCCTGCTTCTGGCATGCCGCAATAACGTTCAGGTGGAAATCGGCCGCAAAATGCGTAAATACCGCATCCGCCGGAGACTTCTGTTCATCTGCATAGCGGTCATGATAATTCCGGCAAGTTACGGTTCCTATCGGCTTTTCCTGTATTTTGAAGAAAGTCTGCGCGGCCTCCAGAACGCCCTGCTGAATCCGATGTTTTTCAAAAACCGGAGTTCCAGGACGGTTTTCGGCGAAAGCGCCAATCTCAACCAGGTAATCTCTCCGGAAATCATGGACAATCAGGCTCAAATCGTCATCCGCGCCCTGTCCCGGAATGAACCCGGCTACCTGCGCGGCAAAACTTATACGATCTATGCTTCGGGCCAGTGGCGGCAACCGAAAAATGTCCTTACGGTGACGATGCGGCAGCGAAACAGCAACGGCGGTGATTACAAAACTTTTTCAATTAACCGGAAAAACAAGGCAAAAAATTCGTTTGATATTTTAATTTCCTCCAAACTTGTAAGCAAAGTCCTTTTTCTGCCGGGGAATTTCACCCAGATCGATATTATCGCGAACAGCCTGAGATACACGGCCAACGGCAACGTCACCTTCAGCGACTGGATAACGGACGGCGGCTATACCGTTTACCGCCCGGAAAACCTTTCCGACAGCGCCTGGCCGAGACCGGAAGAGCCGAAAGCCGAGGATTATACGCAGCTGCCCGACAATCTCCGCCAGGACCTCGACCGGATTCTGGCCGCATTGCCTTCCCTGAAAAGCCCCGGACTGAAAGATCAGCGGCGCATATCGATCCTGCTCGATTATTTCCGGAGCAACTTCACTTATAAAATCCGCAGGCAACCCGAGAATCCGGTTGATCCCGTACTCGCTTTCCTCACCGAAACCCGTGAAGGACACTGCGAACTTTACGCCACCGCCATGGTGCTGCTCCTGCGGCGGCTGGGCATCCCGGCACGTTATATTACCGGTTTCATCTGCGCGGAACGCCATCCTTCAGGCGCCTATTACGTCGCGCGGCTGGGCAACGCCCATGCCTGGGCGGAAGCGTTCGACCGGGACGGGAAACAATGGCTGACAATCGAACCGACCCCGCCGAGCGGCGCTCCGAATTACAAGCATGAATGGTCCGTCATCGAATCCTGGACGGATATTATCAATAAAACCTTACGGCAAATTCTCTCGGATATGCGGCGCGGCTATTTCGCGCGGGCAATAATCGCTTTTCTGGCTGGAATATGGGAGTTCATCGTCATAATTTTCCATAACCGCATCCGCGGCCCGCTTCTCGGACTGCTGATTATTCTCACTGCAGTTTACTATATCCGCCGCCGGCGCAGAATGAAGCGGGTAAAACATGACTTCGCCGTTCCCGATAAAATTTTTATCGATCTCGGCAATACTTACCGGAAAATCCAAAACCGCTTAAAGGACAAATATGAAATTGATCTGTCAGATTCATTGACTATATCCGATTTTATCGACGCCTTATCGGCGTCCAAAATGCCGGAAACTGAAAAAAAACGTCTGAGCGGGCTGCTGCGCGAATATGAAGCCATGCGTTACCGGAAAACTCCTCCCGCGCCTGAAATCTATATGGATTTCAAGAAACGCTTCCATCTTTAAAATCTTTTCGTTTGCTTAAACAAATTAAAACGGCTATATTATAATTCATTTATAGAGAAAGAAAAGGATAGTATTTCATGGATTATGAAAAGGGTGCGCCATATAACCAACTCCAGGAAAAATTTGTCCGGAAACTGAAAAAAGCTTATCATGAAAAGAATATCCTGCCCCTGCTACTGCAAAAATTTCCCCAATGCCGGGAAATCTCAATTCTGGAATTCGGCCCCGGGCTCGGCATTCTGGGCGATCTCCTTTATGAGTACTATCCACACCTTAATTATACTATCCTGGATATTTCTCCGGATATATTAAACAGGAACCGCACCCGACACGCCGGCGTTCAGACCGCGCATATCTGTTCCCCTGAAGAATTATGCCGATTCCTTTCGGATAAAAAGTTTGATGCCGTCATCGCGCTCGACGTCTGGGAACATATACCTGCCGCAAACCTTAATGTCTATACCGGAGAAAGTTTGAAATGCCTGAACGACGGAGGCATATTTATTGCGCAAGTTCCCAATTGGGCCTGTCCGTTCACACCAAATATCATTTTTGCCGGAGATATTAACCACCATAACCGTTTTAACGAAATTTCGGCCAGGCAACTGCTGATAGAAAACGGCGCCGACAGTAAAAATATAAAAATACTTCCTTATGTTTTTCCTATAAACAATCTTTTGAATTTTTTGCGTTGGCTCATTCGTCCAGTCTGCCTGATTTTTTATAAATTCACCTTGTTTTTATTAGGTTTGCAGATACTGAAAGTCTGTACTCCCAATCTAATTATGCTGGCAGAAAAAAACGATCACAGCAACCGGGATACATAATGCGTATACTTTATGATCATCAGATATTCACCTATCAAAGATTCGGCGGTATTTCAAGGTACTTCGCCGAGTTAATAAAATGTCATTCGAATTTTGCCGATGCCGATTATATCCTGGGTCTCAGGGAATCCGGCAACGAATCGCTGATTAACACCGGTTTAGCCGAAAAACACCGCATAAAAGTGCCCTCCGCCCCGGATAATCTGCTGAAATTATCCTGCCGCTACCTGAAAAACAGTTTGTATACGTACAAACTGATAAAAGAAAATAATTTCGACATCTTTCATCCTACGTTTTACTTTCCCGGAATGGCCAGAAAACTGCGGCGAAAACCTTTTGTCATAACTATTGTCGATATGATCCCGGAACTTTTTCCGGAACTGTATTCCGTGTCCGGACTGTACCCAAAACACATTACCCGCAACTGGATAAACGGCAAAGAGGAACTCGTAAGAAATTCCGCGGCAATCATCGCCATATCGGAAAAAACCCGGAATGACCTCGTTGAAATATACGGCATAAATCCCGGCAAAGTGGAAGTCATTTATCTGGGCAATTCCCTTTCCCCCGCAACCGGTACTTCTCCCGGCCTTAAACTGCCGGCGGAATATCTTCTTTTCGTCGGCGGCAGGAGCGGCTATAAAAACTTCAACCGCTTCCTCAACGCCGCCGCGGAAATAATGCGGGAAGACCGTGAACTGCATATGGTTTGTATCGGAGGCGGCAAATTCTCCCCGGATGAAGACGCCCGGATAAAATCCCATTCCCTGGCCGAAAGGGTAAAACAGTATAACGTCACCGACGCCGAATTATATCATGTTTACCGGAATGCGCGGGCATTTGTCTTTCCTTCCTTATACGAGGGCTTCGGCATCCCGATAGTTGAGGCTTTTGTCGCACAGTGCCCCGTAATTCTCAGCCGCGCCAGCTGTTTTCCGGAAATAGCCGGCGGCGCCGCAGTATATTTTGACCCGGAAGACGAAAACTCCATCAGCGGGAGCATAAGGCAGGTAATATATGATCCCGGTCTGAGAAAATCCATGCAGGCCGGAGGTTTGGAACGCAGCAAAAAGTTCGCCTGGCTGGAAACCGCCCGTAAAACAATTGCGGTTTACGATGCGGTTTTAAAAAACAACTGAAGCGGAAAACGACAAAAAATTATACAAACCGCATCTACGCCGAAGCGCATACCGGAGACGCCGAAGCACGCCGCCGGAGAATGGATATTCATAATCGATGCGGACAAATTCCTGCCCGAGGAAACAAAAAAAATCATCCGGCAGGAACTTTGTTCCGGGAACCCGGCGGACGGCTATTCGTTGCGCTGTCCGCTCTGGAACGGGAAAAGGTATATGGCTTCAAAATGACCCCGGCATATGAGACTGATAAAAAAATACGGGCTGTTTTCAATACCAGTAAACTTTCTCATTTTCCTGTTAGCCCCTTTCCGGCATAAAGAAGCTCTCTATAATCCGGAAGCCGTGTTTAAAACACTGGTAATGAACTGCCGATATTATTCATCTCTCGCGCTCGAATACCGGAAAATCAGGAAAGCCGCTGAACCAGCCTGTAAAAAATAGCGGCGCCGTGCTATATTCCATCAATGGCGTTCACAAATAAAGCACCCGGCATCGCTGGTAATTTTCATAAAGCGAAAAACAAGCATACAGATGAAAGTAAGGGGGCAGGGCCGCCGCCTGCAGAAGGCGCAGAGGTGGTTTGGGGGGCTAAGGGCCCCCCGGAAAACACGATAATATAAAGGAATAAGGCATGAAATATTTAATAACCGGCCACAGCGGATTCGTCGGGAAATATCTTATCCGTCATATTCTGCGGATGGAACCTGACGCGGAAATCGCCGGCCTGGACCTGGTCCCGGCCGGGCAGAAACCCGCACAGCTGCAGGAATTTCAGATCGACCTGCTCGAAACCGAAAAACTGAACCGGATAGTGGCGGCTTTCGCGCCGGATTATATCGTCCACCTTGCTTCGTTCAGCTCCGTCGCCTACAGCTGGCGCCGGCCGCTCGAAAGTTTCCGCAACAACACCAACATTTTCCTGAATCTTCTCGAAGCCATTCATAAAAATGCCCTGCCCTGCCGGCTGCTTTCCATCGGCTCCAGTGAAGAATACGGCGCCGTATCCGCTGCCGAACTCCCGCTCACGGAAAACCTGAAACCGCGGCCGCTCAGCCCGTATGCCGTGGCGCGGGTAGCTCAGGAAAACATGTCCTGGGTATATTCAAAAGGCTTTGGCCTGGATATAGTCTGCACGCGCTCTTTCAACCATATCGGCTGCGGCCAGGATGACCGATTCGTAGTCAGCTCACTCGCCAGGCGATTCGCTGAATTCAAAGCCGGCAAATGCCCGGAAATTATCGTCGGCGACACCGGCATAGTCCGCGATTTCCTGGATGTCCGGGATGTTGTCCGCGCTTATTACCTGCTGCTGAAAAGCGCGGCGGGCTCGGGCGAAATTTTCAATATCTGCAGCGGACGGCAGACTTCCATCCAGGACATTATTGAGATATTCAAGGAAATAACCGCTACCGCCCCGCCGCTTACCGTCGACCCGGATTTACTGCGGCCGGTGGAAAACCGCATCGTTACCGGCTCCAACCGGAAATTATATGAACTGACCGGCTGGCAGCCGGAAATAAAACTTGAAGATTCGCTCAGGGACATTGCCCAATGGTGGGAAAAACATCTCTCATACCAATAAACGCCCACGGGGCTTTAAGAATAAAATAGTGTTACTGAAAAACCTTTTAAATAATTAGCCCAAATACTGTTCAGTTAAGCATGATTTCGACTTTAAGGCTTGACGCATCATTGTCCGGGTACGGATTGGGAACCCGGACATTTTACGTTTAACCCCGCGTGGATTGCGTCGGCCAAGTCGGGGGGGAAGAATCTGTTCAAGTATTTCCCGAATGACTTCCTGA
>JAQUOK010000115.1 GCA_028717165.1 Victivallaceae bacterium
CATTATAAGCCGAAAATTACCAGAACCAGGTATTGCGAGAAGACAGCGAAGTCTATTTGGGAAAAGTCTGGTCAAATTCGTAATAATAATCTAGACTTGAATAGTGTTGAGTTTTGTAAAGGGTTCCATCCGTTGTGCAGTTTTTGTGACCATGCTGAAAACTGTCCGAAGTTCACTGTTCATGAGCTCGGAGATTCGGTATATAACGATATTCTCACGGAGCTTGAAGAGCTTAAATCCCGGAAAGCGAAGCTGGCAAAGGATATTACCATAGCTGAAGATCAGGTCAGGGAATTTTATATAAATTCCGGAGTAAACGGCGATTGGCTGTCTACTGGAGACTGGCGGTTCAGATTTGCTGAGACCGCTGGGCGGAAGACTCTGGATACTCAAGCGTTGTTGGCTGAGGTTGGCGAAACCATCGGGGAGGATCAGGTAGAGAATCTGATACAGAAACACACCTTGCAAGGATTGCCGGGGCAAAGGCTATATGTCAGTAGAGTTAAATCAGATGTATCGGAGGAATCAGATATATCGGAATAAATATAAATAGAAAAAGAAGCCGAGATATCGGCAAAGGAAATGATTATGAGTAACACAATCAAGGAGCTTGAGGCTCTCAAAGCAATCGAAATGGATGCTGGAGAAGTGTTCAGCGGGAAGACGTCTGGATGTAAGATTATTGGTTATGAAAAGCCGGGATCGTTCACACCGGAGGTGGATAAGAACTATATATTCCATGATTCTAGCCGGGATGTGGTCGTGTGGTTTATCGCACCGTCTGATCCGTTATACTTGTTCGGGCCGACAGGTTCGGGCAAGACAAGCTTGATCCGGCAGTTGGCAGCGAAGTTGAATTACCCGGTATTTGAGATAACCGGGCATTCGAGACTGGAGTTCCCGGATATGATTGGGCATTTTTCAGTAGAAAATGGTAACATGCAGTTTCAATACGGACCGCTTGCCTTGGCGATGAAGTATGGGGGATTGCTGTGCCTTAACGAAATCGATCTTTTAGATCCTGCTACCGCCGCGGGGTTGAATACCATTCTGGACGGGGCGCCGTTATGCGTTCCTGAAAATAACGGTGAACTGATAAAACCGCATCCGAACTTCAGGTTTGCTGCTACGGCCAATACCAACGGAGCCAGTGATGAAACGGGATTGTATCAGGGGACTTTGAGGCAGAACCTCGCGTTCCTTGATCGGTTCACCTTGTGCGAAGTAGGCTATCCTGAGGCTAAATTCGAGGAGCAGTTACTTGAACAGTCTTATCCGGATCTGCCCGAATCTATCCGTGAAAAGATGGTGGCATTTGCCGGGGAAGTACGGAAGCTTTTTATGGGCGCAGACGAAAATCCTGACAAACTCACGGACAGACTTGAAGTAACATTTTCAACTCGCACATTGCTGCGCTGGGCGGATTTGACTTTGAGATTTCAGCCCCTGATGAGTCAGGGTGTAAAGCCGATTAATTACGCTCTGGACAGGGCGCTCGGATACCGCGCAAGTCGTGAAAGCCGGGCGGCATTGCATGAACTTGTGCAGAGGATATTCCCGAAATAAAAATAATAAAAACAGGATGAGAAATTATGTTTAAAACAGAACCAACAGTATTGAAATCGATATTAGCTGTGAACCTTGATGTGAATATCTGGTCAGCCCGGCGCAAGCTTCAGCCGGGTGACTTCGTGCATTCGGAACTGCCGCCTGAAAAGCTGGCATCTCTCGGAAGCAAAAGGATTTGCAACCCCAGTGATTTGAAGGTGTTTTCGACCTTAAAAGCACGTGCGGTAAACGTACTGGATAAAAGCGGGGTACGTTTTTTGGGAGGCTGGGCTATTCCTGAAGCAAAGTCGGCCGAGATAGTCAATGGGCTGGATCTTATCGCGGAGGAGTTCAGGATTGCCAAAGATAAATTCATGAAGAATTACGATCAAGCCGTCCAGAACTGGATCAAAGAAAATCCCGGATGGGAGAAAATCATTGCGACTTCCGTGGTCAACGCGGATTATGTGGCTTCACGGATTGCCTTCAACTGGCAGGTATTCAAGGTAGTCAATCCTACCGGACGCAAAAAAGCCCTGCTTGAAACTGGGCTGCAATCTGAGGTCAGTAATCTCGGCGGAACCTTGTTTGATGAAATTGCCAAGGAAGCCAGAAATGCCTTCAATAGAAGTTTCATGAGCAAATCCATGATTACCCGCAAAGCCTTATCGCCGCTCAAAAACATACAGCAGAAACTGTATGATTTGAGCTTCATTGAACCGAAAGTCGCTCCGGTGGCTTCGCTAATACAATCCGCTTTGGATAAAATCCCAGGCAGAGGCGCTATCAGCGGGACTACGCTTCTGATGTTGAACGGGCTGCTGGCTTTGCTAAACGATACTTCAGCTTTGGCAACTTATGCCCAGGAGATCATCGACGGCCGCAGTAATAACGACAGCGTGCTGGATGCCCTGGTCAAACCAGATAAAGCTAAAGAAGAAACTAAACCCAAAAAGTCTGAAGATAAGAAGCAAGCGAAGAATCCAAGTTCAAAACTGGAGTCGTATGGCTTGTGGTGATCGGATAAAAAGAGGAAAATACCATGAATAAAATAACTGAACTGAACAAAGCCCTGCCGCTGGTTGCCAGCGTACTCGGAAAGAAGTATGGGGTTCAGGTGCAGATCGGTGGAGACACCGCCTGCACTGACGGAAGTATCATCAGACTGCCGACTCTACCGCTCGAACCGGATGAAACTTTAGCCGGTTTGCTCAAAGGCTATACGGACCACGAATCCGCCCATATCCGGGAAACTGACTTCGATGTTTTGAAGGATAAGGACGTAACCCCTCTAATCAAAAATATCTGGAATATATTCGAAGACTGGCGCGTGGAGAATAGGCTCGCGGAACGCTTCCCTGGATGCCGGACCAACCTGCATTGGCTTATCAACCATGAATTTACAAAGCGCATGAAAAAGCCCAGTAATCCAGCCATGCAGATATTAAATTATCTGCTCTTGGCGGTGCGTGCCTGGGATGTTAAAGCCGTGGAAAAGAACCGGGATATCATCGGGGCGTTTACGCAACAGTCCTATCCTGATTTGTACAGTAAACTTAACAGTCTACTGGAGCAGGTTAAGGTCGATTGTCACAGTTCGAAAGACGCTATGCGGCACGCCAAAAACGCAGCCGCCTTGATAAAAGCGGAGTCACTGAAGCTGGATAAAGAACCTCCAAAGCAAGCTGAGAATGATAATAATAATTCAAAGCAAACTGGGAATGTTAAACGCAATCCTAGCAAGCAGGAAGGCATTAAGGAATTACTAAAATCTGGAGATGATGACCTGCCGGGCGGACTCGGAGAGATTGTAGCTGAACAACTGGAAGGCGCGGTCCCTCGTAATTTATCTATGGGACTGAGTATGGCGGTGGAGGCGCCGAAAACACTCATCCCTCTTGATATCGATGATTATTACAAAGTCAGAAGAGCTTCAGCGGCGCTCCACGCACGGTTGCATTCACTGCTCCAGAGTAAAACCCTGGTCAGGCGTTCCGGCAGTCGGCACGGCAAACTTGATACCGGCAGGCTCTACCGTTTGAACCACGATCCGAAGGTGTTTTTACGTAACGGCGAGAAACAGGGAATCAATACGGCAGTGCATATTCTGCTGGATTGTTCCTCCTCAATGCGCGACCGCATAGGATTGGCCTCGCAAGCTTGTTATGGAATTACGAATTCATTGTACAAAATCAATGGTATTTCGGTGGGTGTGACCGCATTCCCGGCGGACGCAAGATTAAATCAGATGTGCGCGACGGTCTGTCCGATGTTGAAACACGGTCAAAGTTTGCATACGAATTTCTGCTTACGGCCTTCAGGCTCAACGCCGATGGGCGAAGCCATCTGGTGGGCCATGGCGCAATGTTATCCGCTAACTGAAAATCGTAAGATTATTCTCATCATCACTGACGGCAAGCCGGATTCAGTGGAAAATACCGAAAAGGCTATCGAACACGGAAAACGTTTGGGCTTTGAGTTCTACGGAATCGGGATTGAAAACCAGAATATCCTGGGCCTGCTCCCTGGTTCCAGTAAGGTCATACACAAACTGGAGGAGCTCTCCCCGACAATGTTCAGCTTATTGGAAGCTGCCATGCTAAAACCTTAAACACTCAAACAAAAAAATAAATATGGAGAACGTCATAATGCTAAGAAAATATTACACTTGTTATTCAAATTCGAAAATGAAAAATAAGCTCGCAAAAATCTTCTCTCGGATAAGTCAAAAAGCTTTCCGGGAGGTACTCACACTGATGGTCATGCTCAAAAGCGATAAAGTGCCGACCTTCGCGAAGATATCGATTATGTGCGTGCTGGGATATTTGATTTGTCCGCTTGACGCTATACCGGATTTTCTCCCGGTTGGGCTACTGGATGATTTGGCAGCAGTAACTATTCTGCTGACCGAGATGTCCATCTACAAAACACCGGAAATCGAAAACAAAGTCGATGAAATCGCGGCGATGTTTTAATCCGCTGACGTGACCGCAGTGTGAAATGCATTTGCGGTCGCGTTCATTTCAGGCGGTCGATCCAGTATTTAGGCTCTCGGGATGTATGTTCCACCGCAATACCAAGAATTTCCTTTTCGGTAATGACGTAACATATCCTGAATGGAAAACGGTTAGTGCTGTGGCGGCGTATATTGTCAAAAAACGGGGACCATGCGTCTGGGAATGAAATGATATCGTTTATACATTTTTCGATGTCAGAAATGAACTCTTTTTCAAGGCCTGGAGTCTGTTGATTGTAATAGATCGCGGCATCTTCTAATTCCTGTTCCGCCTCATGTATTAACCTGAAAGGTTTGTTTCTCATGCAAATTTGGCCTTCAGGTCTTTAATGACATCTCCAGCAAGACGAGCTGTAGTTCGTCCTTCCTTATATGCTTTCAGGCGGCGTGAAGCCTCTTCTCCCCAAATGCGGTCATGTTCGGTCAAAACTTTACGCTTGAATATGTACTCGAAAAGCTCCTCAACATCATGCTGAGGCAGCTGATCAACTTCGTGTTCTATTTGTGTTAAGCTTAAAGACATTTTGTCTGACTCCATGGTTATTAAATAAATTATAGCACTTTATCGGGAAAATTTCAAGAAAAAATTGCAGTGATACTTTAAACGCTGGAAGACCAGCAGAAAATTCTATCGCAATTTCTATATTGCGGTGTGAGATTTCAAGTTTCGCAGCGAACAAATATAAAGTCGGAAGTAGCTACGCTGATGGAAAATTTCAAGCTGAACCGGTTGTTTGGCTATTGAAATGCGAAATCAGCGTGCTATTTTAAAAATAATCATAAACAAAACTAACTGAGGGATATTTATAATAAGTAAATAACTCAACATTAACAATTAAATAACGTAAACTTTGACAGAGTTTCGTAAGAAAATTACCACTTTTAAACGGAAGAATACAATGTCGAAAGGATTACGCTCATTCTTGGGCGTGGTCTCTTTGTATTTCTTCCAGGTATGTGGTAATACCTCTTACGAGTATGATTAGGCTGCGCCCTTTTTGTGTCTGTCGGTTTGAGGAGAACACATGAATAAGACAGATACGCAGGATCGCCCACATTTTTATATTTCAAAACAGAACTTCTGTATCCGTCGCCCGGATATTTCATGCCTTATCCCTGCTTTTAACTCAAGCTGAGAATTTATTACATAGTATCATAACAAATCAGGAGGAATCTATATCGCAAGAGGAATAATATCACCTGAAGGTCAATCTTAAAAAACAGCATTATTATAGTCAAAAAATCTAAAAAAATAACAGGAAAATTCAATTATGAGAAAAATGATTTCAGCCCTCATAGCAGTGGGTATATCGTGCATGTCCCTAACTGGGTGCAGTCCTTCAACTCCTATGGGTTCGGACAGCGAGGTTAAGAAATTGGTTATCGAAATAGCCCAGGATGAGTTGCGTGCGCAACTGACTACCGCGATGTACGCGCAAATCAGCCGTATCCCCGTCAATGAAGTTTCTTACGCAAAACTAAAGGCGAAAGCTCAAAGCGATAAAACCGCCGGGGAAACTATCGAAAAAGTCGATGAAATAATGTCAAAAATAAAAATGTCCCTGGAAAACATTCGAACCGACAAGGTGGAAAAGGAACTCAAAAAATCATCTTCTTCTGCGGAACTGCGGATAGATGACAAGAAGGTGCCAATAGAATACACAGCTCAAATAAATGCCGACGGCCAGCTTTATGTAGAAGTCGCCGGGTTGAGATTTTAATACAAAAAACAGGAAATTGAAACTATGAAAAAGATGATTTTAACTTTGATAAGCATGACAGCATTTATGTTTTCAATCAATGGCATTGCTGCGGCTCCCACAAGCACAGACAAAGAAGTTCAGGCGCGGGTTATCCAGATTGCCAAAGAAGCACTGGCTGACCGACTGGCTCCGGTTTTGTACCCCGAAATGACTGGCGTTCCAGTGGGTCTACTCGGAGCGAAAGTTACATATAAATATCTGAAAGCGCAAGTTGCAAAAGACCCGGATGTTCAAAAAGTCATTGACGCTGTTGATGCGGAAATCTCCCAGACCAAAATTTTCCTGTCGGATATCAAGACCGATGCGGTAGATGAAAAAGCCAACAAAGCCGAGTTTTCAGCTGACCTTACCGTGGGAAAAAAGATACTGCTGGTCATGTATTCCGCTCAAGTCGATAAGGACGGCAAACTGCAGGTGAAAGTTTCCGGACTTGACTACATATACGACGGGAAGCCGGTAATGGACCTGAAAAACGTAAAGCCTTTGCCGTTTACGAAAGAGGCGGTTACGCAGCTCAGGGAATTTCAAAAGAAGATCATCGCGGTTCAAAGACAAGGCAAAGATGAGTTTGAAACCAAGAAGGAATTCCAGGAGCGGATCAGCAAAGATGCGGTCAAGGTTTGCAAGGACTTTTTCAAAAACAGCATTGTCAAGCAGAATATTTTTGAAGTAACCTGCAAATCCAGGCGGCCAGCCAGTCTGTATTTCAATATAAAAGAACCTTCGATTGACTGTAACGAACTCATCGATGTGATTAATATGGCCGGTGAAATGCAAATTGACAATCTGTTTTATAACGTCAGCTGCATTAAAGATGCCGCCGAGGTTGATTTCGCCGGAGTCGTAAAAACGAAAAAAGACCAGATAAAAGGTTATCAGAAGTTCAAATGCACGATAGCTGAGGCTAAACAGATCAAAAAGAACCTAGGTAACAGCTGGGATTGCAATGTCAAGCTGTGGTTGAAGTTAAGCCTGGATGACTTGAGATGGCATATCGTAAAAGTCTGGGTTATCCCAGTTAAGAAGAAATAAAAGAATGCGCCTTCGCTATGCCTGAAAACGGCATGGCGGAGGTGTTTATAACAGGAGCTGGATTGACATGAATAAATACTTGAAATTAATATGTGAAATCCTTGCAGTTTTCCTGACGGTGCAATGTATCGCGGCTGAGATAAAATATGACAGTGATGACATCAAAAAGATAGTGATCGCAAAAGCTAAAGAGGCAATAGCCGAAGACCTGACTCACAGAATGTTTACTGAAGTTACGGGAATACCGGTGGAGTTGTACGGGGCTTATATGGTCAATTATAAATGGCTGAAGAAGCGCGCCCTGAAATATTCTGATGCCCGAGAGGTCATTGCAGCTATCGATAAACTGATAGAATCCAAACATATAGCTTTGGAGGATGTAAAAGTTATGCAGGGCAGTTCTTTCAAATTTGAATCGCCATATGCCACGGCTAATTTGAAAATCGGCAATAAACGCTGGCCCGTCAGGTATCAAGCTTTCAAGGATATTTTGTATCACAGACTTGTCGTAAAGGTTTCCGGACTGGATAAAATCCGCGTGGAAACGCCAGGAGCTATACAGAAAATCGAACCGCTGCCGTTCAAACAACTTGATATGTCAAAAATAGAACAATTCAAAAAGGAGTACGATGACGCCTGTGGATTGGAAAAGAGCGAATTTGAAGTGCAATGGGAACATCAAAACAGAATCAGG
>JAQUOK010000116.1 GCA_028717165.1 Victivallaceae bacterium
GCATCATGATCAACTGCCGCCGGCAGCTTAAAACAGTTTTCAAGATATTCCCGGCAAGGGACTTCAGTCAGCCCGGGAAGAATAACTGCCGCCTGAACCAGGCGCCCGGCGTTATGGTCAACTTCCCCCGGTAAAGCCAGGCCGATCCCCGATATGGAAATACCGTCCTTATTTGCAGAAATCAGAATTTTTCTTACCGCCTCCCTCAGGGCTTCGAGGAATACCTCACGATCCCCGCCCCACTGTAAAGCCATCTCCGAACAGGAAACAACTTTTCCGCCGGAGGCAACCACAGCTCCGCGCACCCCGCCGCTTACCACATGTATTCCAAGGACATAAAACGCCTCAGGATTCACGCTGAGCAGTTCCTTTGCCCGGCCTTTGGGCAGAATATCTTTTCCACGAGAACAAACCAGATTCTGTTCCAGCAGTTTATTCGTTATCCTGGTTACCGTCGCCGGGCGTTTTCCGTATTTAGTCGAAATATCTTTTCTGGAAATCGGCCCGGCCCGGAGGATTATATCGTAAATCACCTGTTTTTCACTCATTCCGCATCCTGTATTTTTAATTCCAACATTTAATTACTATAATGGTAATTAAATATAAATACAAACATTCCACAAGAATATTTTACTTTTTTTTAACCAGGCTATTCTTCCTCGGGTTCCTTGAAGATCGGCGGGAAAAATTCTTCATCATCAATGTCCACATTCAGTTTGTACATGATGATTTCGTAACGTTTCCTGCTGTCGCCGACAATTTCGGTGGTCTGTTCAGGAATGATGACGCCGTCATAAATCCCGTAGCGGTCGATAACTGAAGTCACCTGAGGAGGAATTTCTATACGTTTGGTGAGAAAATTATTCATGCCGACATAAACTACAAACGGGGGCTGGTCCTTGAATTTAGAGTTGCAGATAAGCTTATAATACGGCCGGCCGTCAAGTTCGGTCTCAAAAAGTTTCACTTCCTTAAAAATGTTCTGATAAGTGTTGTCCGGGCGGCCGAGAGCAAAAAGAACTTTCATTTTCTCCAGTTGTTCGCCCTGGAGCAGGACTCTTTTCCTGTCATTATAATAAACTATCCAGGCATTTTTGCCGTTGAAAATAATCGAAGTAGTCGGATGATTATCTTCCATGGTAGTCATTTTCAGTTTATCGGGGCGTTTGTATTTTACTTCAACGATATAGTTTTTTTCGTCTTCCCAGTCTTTTTCAACCATCAGCATTTGTTTCTGGACATACGATTTCGACTCCCGGTAAAGCCCTTCGGGATCCATTGCCTTCCGCATTTTGTTCTCCAGTATCGCCAGGGAAATATTGGCGGGACGCTCCTCCGGAGCAGACGGTAATACCTGACAGCCGCTGAACAGCCCGGCACAGGCCGCACATGTCAATAAAACCGTTATCCTGAAGATTTTCATAACAAGTTTCCCGTTTTTTACTTTGCGTTAAGATAATAAGAACAAATGTAAAATACAAGCCGATTAGCAAAAATGGTCAGTTCGTTTACAATTTCAGCATGGTACTGTAAGTATTAAGCTCATATTCGAGCACCTGCCGGGCATGGCGAATCTTCCATTCCAGATGTTTCCGGTCGGTCATATATTCCATGCTCGGTTCCCAGCCGAGGCGGGAATCCGCCTCCACCCATGGGATAAGTTTCTCGGCATTGCTTATTTCCTCTTTCAATAGTGCTTCTATTTTATCAACAATGGCCAAAGCCGTCTCAACATCGCTTTCAAGCAGGAGTTTCTGATTCAGCAGCCACCACTGTTTGCAATGCAGGGCGGTAATCAGCGCGGCAAGGATGAATTTGCCGAGCCCGAGCATTTTTCCGGCTTTCAGCTTTTTCTTATCCGGCGTGAGTTCCAGGGCTTTTTCAAGCTCGTCAATACCGTTTTGCCATATAGCTGCGGCTTTCTTTAAAGCTTTTATTTCAACCGGGTAGCGAACGGCTCCGGGGGACTGCTGTTCGTTCTCGAAAGGATGATAAAAGGTTTTGACGATAGCACTGCCGGAATGGGCATATTCCGCGCTCGGAACATTTATTGTCTGAGACCTGAATGTCCGGGTAATATCCGGGTGAAAGATAAACGGATAAGATGCGCCGATCCGCAACGGCCCGTACTGGTCTTCATTCGCAACCGGGACAAAATTCATCGCCTCACTCCATAAATCCCAGGCCTTTACCGCATGCGGAGCGGCGGCTTTGCCGAAATCCCTGACCGCTATCCGCTTCAGTATTTCAGTTGCGTCCGGCGCCGGCGACCAGTAGCGCCATTTACTGAGTTCGCCGATCACCGAAGGCGTAAAACCGTAATGGTGCGATTCCATCAGGCCGCAAAGCCCCCAGTCATCATGGGCTTTCAGTACCGCGTCATGCCGTTTGGTCCACTGCTGAGGAACCGGAATATACGGAACCGTCCCGAAATCCCAGGTCATGCCGCCGGTGTTGGTCATGGCATAGAGACGGATATTCTTCTTCTTCGCAGCGGCGGCTTCACTGGCAAAATATTTGCCCGGCCCCGGAAAGGTTATCGAATAATCCATTACCGGCTTTACCGCGCCGTTGGTACGAATCTGTTCGAACATCTCGAAAGTAACCTGAAGCGTAATGTCTTCCGGCAATGAATTTATCAGCGCCAGGCGGTTTTTTTCGGGAGTGCAGCCCCAATTGTAAGTCCAGAAAACTATTTCCGCTTCCGGGCTGTATTTCCTGACGGACGCTTTTATCATCTCCAGCCATTCCGGATAATCATAGCACGGCCACCAGCCGGGACTGGGCTTGACCGGACGAATCCCTTCGTCCTGCGCAGTCTGTAGTTTACCTGTGGTATTTGCCGTATCCTTACTGGGAAATTCGCAGGATTCGCCCACCAGGATCACGCCTTTTGCCCGCGGACACGCCGCAAAAAGTCTGCCGTAAGCGCCGTCGTAATATTCCGCCGCGTCCTTCTCGGACGGATGTTTGGAGCTTTTCAGGTAACTGTAAAGGTATACGTCGATCCCGTATTTCGCCGCCCGGTCGATCAGGTCATTAAAATCCATATAACCGACAGTAGTCAGGTCAGGCCCCTCGGCAAAAACCAGTATCGCGTCCATTCCGGCATGGGCGATAGCGTTCAGGTGTGCGTCCGGGAACTCATCTATTCCCCAGCCGGAATGGGTCATGCGTGGCGAGAACAGAGACTCGCGCATGATTTCGCCCTTTTCCAATACCGGCGCCTCCTTAAGGTTCATCAGGTCTTCGATATAATATGCTCCCTGTGCCAAACCGCGATCATCCGAACCGCAAAGAACTATATTATCCTTATTCACCTGCAACCAGTAACTTTTCGCCGCCGGCAGTTTTCCGGCAAAGCCCGGCAGTTCCCGGACAGTTCCCAGAACTATCGATTTCTTTTCTCCGGCATGCTTTGCGATGTCCTCAATTTTGCAAAGCATGACGGAAATATTCATACTGGTGAAGAAATAGTCCTGCAAATCCTTCACTGTCGTTTCAAGCAGTTCTGAAGCGGCCGCATCAATCAGAATTTTCCAGCCGTTCTCAACCGTCAACTCATTACCGGAAGCCGTTACGGAAAAATCCCGGCGGTCTTTCCGGTGTACCTGGTCCAGATCTTTCCTGAATTCATAAGGGCGTTCTTTGCGCATGATATTTTCCCTAATTAAAGTATTCTGTTAAAATTTCCACACTCATAACGGCGCCCGCCTCGAATGTTTCCGGGCAGCCGCCGGCGGCTTCTATTTCCATGAACCCTCTTGTATCCGTATAAACGCTGTAGCGGACACCTTTGTCGGAAGGCAAAGCAGTCGGCGGCGCGTCAACGATATCAATATAATCCTGACCGGGAACCGGTGCAGCTGCCGTTCTGCGAATTTTCATTTTTTTTGAGGGAAGCTGCAATTCCATCCACGGGACATCGGCGCCCATACCTATCTGGTAGCGGGCCCCGCCATCGGTTTTCGTATGCCACATACCGTTTTTTACGCCACGGCATTCATCGCTGGGATCGTACATATCCCAAACCGCGCCCGCTGAAGTTTCGGGGAAAATAACTTCACAGCCGGGACAGCAGTCAAACTGCGCCAAACTCCAGGGAGTCAACAGGCACTTTTTACAGGAAAGTTTTTCAACGCCGATATATTCTATGGATTCGATAACTTTCACCGCCATCAGCCCGGAGCTTTCAACGAGCCTGACGTCACGCCTGAAAATCGTCGGAATACCCCGCCCGGAAGCGTTTATCAGATCAATTTCGGCTTCAATGAGCACGCGGGAAGCGCTTTCTTCCGCAATTTTATATTTCGCCCCGGTAAGGCCGGGCGGAACGCGCCAGCCGCCGGTAGAGTACTCATACCCCAGACAGGTTCCTTCGGGGGCAGGCCACAGGCCGTCGCCGCCGGGGTTGAGGTATGCCGAACGGCCGGTTATGCCTTTTACCGCTTCCGGATTCACCCGGTTTACCACTTCTCCGCCGATAACGGTATACAAACGGCCTTCAAGGTCAAGCCCGGCAATTACGCCGTTTTTTTCCGTTCCGAGCAAATAACAACGCTTGCTGTTCTGTTCAAATAGTTCAATAAGTTCACGTCCTGTCATTATCTTTGTCTCCATTCATTCGATGTTCGATGCTCGAAATTCAAAAAATCATGTGCTTTCCCTGACTTCGAGACGCGGCAGCAGCCGCAGGCGAGACAGGGAATTATTCAATTTGCGTTCATGCAGCAGATGCCGTATGGTTCTTCTGCCCAGTTCCTCATAGTCGAGAACAACCGTAGTCAACTGCGGATAGAGATGGAGGCCGAGCGGCAGCCCGTCGCAACCGCAGACCGCAACGTCTTCCGGTATCTTCAGGCCCCGTCTCAGGAGAGCACGATAAACTCCCGCAGCCATTTCGTCAGTGGTAAAAACCGCATCGAATTCGATGCCCCGCTCCAGAACCGAATCAATGACTTCACAGGCGCCTTCAGCAGTAAAGTCGCTGCTGTAAACAAGCTCATCATCCAGCTCAAGCCCGGCAACGGTGAGCGTTTCGCGATACCCTTCAATCACTTCCTGGGTGAAAAAATGTTCGTCAAAACCGCCAAGCAGCAATATTCGTTTTCTGCCTTTCGAAAGCAGATGGCTGACTGCCGTCCGCGCCGCCTGGACATTATCAAAAGCAAAACTTTCACAAGGTATCTCCCGTGCCGAGCTTCCCGGATCGTCCAGCAGTATCGCATCAGGTATGACCTCCAGAATGGAACGCAGATATTCCGGGTTGAACCCGCCGATAAGAACGGTTGCGGCAGCCTTCGAGTTCCGGATGTTCTCAAGCAGGGTCAGGAAATGTTCATAATCGCCGCCGCAGGTCCTGACGACACAGTCACAGCCTTCTTTGGAAAGTCCGCTTTCAATTACGGCAAGAAGTCTGGAATGGAAAATCGAGATACTTCTGCCCGTAATAGTGATAATCAGCTCTACCGTCTGCGGTATTCTGTTTCCGTCTGCCGCCGGACGCCCCCAATCTCGGACTACGGATATAGCCCAATTCCTCAGCAGTCTTGACAATAGTCCGGCGCGTATCTTCCTTGACGCAGGGATTATTGCGCAGGGCCCTGCTTACGGTCATGGCGCTGACCCCGCAGATTTCCGCAATATAAGCGATAGAAATGTCTTTGGTTTTCTTCATGAAATCAATTATAACATTTATTTTGTTAAAAGCAACATTCAAAGCGTAAAAAAACGCGTAATCAAATTCAATACTGATTACGCGTATGAAGAACTTATGCGGACCTCAGAGCGTTAAGCAAAGTGGTTTTATCCCTGAGCCCGACAAAATTTTCGACGATCTTGCCGTCTTTCATAATGAACAAAGCCGGAATGCTCCGGACGCCGAATTTGGCGGCCAGATCCTGCTCTTCCTCAATATTGACTTTGGCGATTACCGCGGCATCACCTATTTCCGCGGCAACCTGATCCAGGATCGGACCCAGCATCCGGCAGGGGCCGCACCAGGTGGCCCAGAAATCAACTAATACCAAACCTTTTGAGGTTATTTCTTCGAAATTATCGCTGGTCAGATGTTTTACTTCACTCATAATCGTTTTCCCTTGTAAATTTTGCGTTGTTTAGAAAACATAACCGTTTTATCGGGGTATGTCAACAGGATTTCAGAACTTTTGCTATATTTGAAGTCAATTCGACCGCTTCGGCAATGCCTTTTTCGATGTCGTCACACTCGTTTATTCTTTTCATGACCGCACTGCCGACGATAATTCCGTCGGAAAATCCGGCCAGGTCTTTCGCCTTTTCCGGGGAATCTATACCAAAACCGGCAACTACCGGAACCGGGCTTGCCGCCCGGATTTTTTTCATCCGTTTTTCCAACTCGATATCAAAATCCGTACCGCCCCCGGTAACCCCCTTGGAGGTGATGCTGTAAACAAAACCGGTCGCGTCGCTGACGATCTTAACAGCGCGTTCAAGCGGTGTAGTCGGCGCGATGAAGGGGATCAGGCATAAACCGTTTTTGTCCAGCTCCGGCAGGACCTCGTCCCGGTGCTCGTACGGCAGATCGATCGCCAGCAGCCCGTCAATGCCCGCTGCCGCCGCGTCCGCCGCCAGTTTTTCAACGCCGTAAGCCAGGATAACGTTGTAATAGGAAAATAAGATCATCGGGGTTTCGCCGGATTTGCGGAGCCGGGCGGCTTTTTCCAGTACTCCCGGCAAAGTCGTGCCCGAGGCTAAAGCCCGGCGGCCGGATTCCTGGATCACCGCGCCATCCGCCATCGGGTCGGAAAACGGCACGCCCAGTTCAATAATATCCGCGCCAGCAGCAATCAGGTCCCTGACCAGGCGTTCACTGCTGTCCAGGTCCGGACAGCCCATCGTCACATATATAACCAGCGCGTTGCGTTTTTCCGCCCGGCACTTTTCAAAAGTTTTTCTTATCCTGTTCATATTTTTTCTCAAGGGTTAAGTTTTAAAATTCAAGAATTCTAATTCATTCGATGTTCATTTCTTTAATGGTTTTCACAGATATTCGTTTAACTCATTAACCAGCAAGTATACCGTTGTTGCGGGATTTGACCCGGATGGGGGTATGCCTTTATGGGTTTGCAGTAATTTTTCAGCATATTTAACAGCCTTCTCCTGTTTCTTTATCAGCTTTCTGTACATTTGCGGGTCATTCTTCCTGTATTTTTCACCCATATGCTTAGAAAGAGAATTTTTATATTCCCTGCGCGACATACTTGTATTCCGGTATTCAAAATGCAGCAAATACCATAACTCAAACGCTTCATTCGACCAGGCACAGCCAAATCTGCTTGCTCCAGCACTGTGAATAGCGTTATCAAAATCAGCCGGAGAAAAACTGTCTCTGTCAAACACTACCCAAACCTTGTCATAAGGTCTGGATGTTTTTAGTTTTTCTTTTTTCTTCCTTTGAGCATATTCAACTACGGTTTGTGTATTTGCGCCAATGCCATGAATCTCAACATCGACAATTCCACGGGGAAGATGTTGTTTTATAGCCTCAAAATAATTCGGCTCAGTTTTCTTTCCCTCGCATACTATTAAATAGCGCTTACGTTCTTTACGTATATTCGCCAGACGTTCAAGGGGTTTTGTTTCCCTGTATTTATCCCATTTAGCCATTATTCGCTCCACAGGGTTTTCAAGTCGCCGGGGAATGGTATCGCGCCATAACGGCCGCGAATATAATCTTGTTCAAATGACGCATCTTTTCTGACTTTGCCGCTCGGTAATTTGTATTCAACAAGGGAATAAAGATCTGTTGCTTCCGAGTTATCCTTTTCAGTAAACCAGACTTGATCACGGCGCAATATTTTCCTGCTTAGAAGATTAGTGTCATGAGTAGCAAAAATTAATTGAGCATTGTTAAGATTGGTTTCCTCGGAATTAAAAAGCTTAACTATTTCAGCAGTCAGAACAGGATGCAGCCTGGCATCGAGTTCATCAATAACAATTATATTTCCATACTTTAAAGTATCAAGAATCGGCCCGGAAAGCCTGAAATATTTTT
>JAQUOK010000117.1 GCA_028717165.1 Victivallaceae bacterium
GAACGTCGGCGAAAAAATATTTTAAGCATCAATGATCATGATTTCTGCGTTCCTAATTTTTGTGTTTTTGACGCCTTCCGAAAAAATACCGCAAAGTTCAGCGCCGACGGAGTCAGATTCGTTAATTTACTGCCGCAGCGGGATCAATTTAAGCGGCAGATCCGCAACCTTTTTGATTCGGGACAGCGTTTTGACGGTATTTACATAGACGGCGAGGAATTTGCCGAAACTTATGCCGGCCTTGCCCGCGAATATGATATGGAGTGCGGAAAAGATTATGATCTGCATATTTCCTCCGTAGTTCCGGAACTTTCCGCGGACGACTTTGATTTTCCGGTGAATGTTTACGTCCAGCAGGGAGAGAAAATGGGCGCTGAAGCCTGGAAAACCATGAAAAAGATGATTAACAGGGAAGAATTCTGTATCCAGACCAGAATTCCATATATAAAAAATCCAAAAGGTAAACAAAATGGCTAATCTTAAAGTTGGCATGATCGGCCTGGACACTTCACATTGTCCGGCATTCGTAAAACTTTTGAACAATGCGGATAATGAGTTTCATGTACCCGGGGCAAAAGTGGTAAAAGCGTTTCCCGGCGGCAGCAAACTTTTTTCCAGCAGTATCAACCGGGTCGCCGGTTTTACCAAAGATTTGAAGGAACTGGGAATTGAAATCTGCGATTCAATCGAAGCCGCGGCGGAAGGAATGGACGCATTCCTGCTTGAAAGCGTTGACGGCCGCCAGCATCTTGAGCAATTCAAAATTCTCGCGCGATACGGCAAGCCGGTTTTCATTGACAAGCCTTTTGCCTGCAGCTTTGACGATGCCAAAGCCATGGTTAAGCTGGCAAAAGAAAAAAACGTTCCGGTCATGACCGCTTCGGCAATCCGCTACGGCAAGGGTATTGACGTTTTACGCGACGGTTCGAAAATCGAATCCTGTGACGCTTTCGGCCCGATGGCTCTGCTCAATGATTATCGGGATTATTTCTGGTACGGTATCCATTCCGCCGAAACGTTATATTCATTCATGGGCGCGGGTTGTGAACGGGTTCAGGCGATCAGTACCGATAAGGTGGATGTAATCGTCGGCACCTGGAATGACGGCCGTATCGGAACGCTCCGCGGCAACCGCGTTGGGGCCAATGCTTTCGGCTGCATGCTTACCGTTGAAGGAGCAACCAGATTCGCCTTCGTTTCCGGGGAAATCCCATATTATGCGTTGCTGCTGAAAAAAATAGTTCCGTTTTTCCGGACGGGAGTTTCGGACATTCCGCTGGAAGAAAGTCTGGAGATAATCGCTTTCCTGGAAGCCGCCAGCCGGAGCCGGGCCCAAAACGGCAAAGTTATAGAAATAATGAAGTAGTTTTCAATCAAAGGTAATCTGCCGGTTTTGAGAAATTATTTTCCCAATGCCGGATGTCATGTATCCTGAACGCGGAGAGAATTATCTCGATCAGATCAAAACGGTAAATTACCCTGGGATTGTCTATTTGCCTCAAATAGCTCTGAGCGGCATGATAAATACGTTTTTTTTGTCTGGCGTTCAGGCCTTCGGCGGGGCGGGAACGGGTTGTCGCGCGCCTGGTTTTTACTTCGACGAAAACCAGGTTTTCGCCGTCCCCGGCAACCAGATCTATTTCTCCGGACCTGACCTTGTAATTGCGGCAGAGGATGCGGTAATTTTTGCCGCGCAGAAGTTTTTCCGCTAATTTTTCCCCTCTGGCTCCAAGTCTTAAATGCGCTGATTTGGCGGTAAGATAGGACATTTTATATTAAGCGTCTCCGGATAAATATCTCTTTAACTTAATGACACGGCATAAAAATAAGCTTGACCGTTTACTCTTCAGATTCTCCTCTGAAGACAAACTGAATGAAAAGCAGAGAAATGAAACTTACCCCGACTACCCATAATGCCGGATTCCCGGGATCCAGAAAATAATCCGCTTTCTGGGGCGCCTCCAAGGGAGTGGACCATTTATATATGGAAGAGGAAAGCGGGCCGGATATCAGATCGACGAAAGATACCGCCAGAAGCATTCCGGCAAGCGTCCATAACGCATAAAGACGTCCGGCGCCCAGCGCGGCGATCACGGTAATCGGCACCCGGCAGCATAATGCCAGTCCTACCCCGGAAATGATCCCGCCGATCAGAGACGCCCAGAAAAATCCCGGACGAACGTGCGGCGTAATTACTTCGGCGTATTGCAGGTAATAGATCAGCGCGACGCCGCTGCCCAGTGAAAATAACAGTGTTTTTATCAGGCGTCCGTCTTTGAGCAGGAACATATTCAAACAGGTTTTGCGCCAGGCCAGATCTGATTTAACCAGCAGGAAACCGCAGAATATGCCGAGAAAGATGGCTGCCGCCAAACGGTAATTGCCTTCAAGCATATTTATTCCCCTCCTGATGCGTTACGCTGTTCGAGCAGAATAGCTACTCCGCAGGCCACCGCGAAACTCGAAACCAGAAATATCCACGAACCGCCGGAAAGCTGGAGCGCTCCCGACCATTGCCCCAGGAACGAGTCCCCGGCTAACTGTAATCCGAGCATTACCAGAAAACCGCCGGCAAAACCGAATAAAACCGTTTTCAGGCTTCTGGAAACGATTCCCGATTCCTTTTCCTGGAAAAAACGGATCTTCCAGTTGCCGCTCATCAATGAAGCGGCGAGAGCGCCGATAAAAATCCCGCCCAGGAACCCGGTCTGCCAGTCCAGCGGCGGAAGTTTTATTTCTTTGTGTTCCGCGGTTTGCTCGACGGTTTTGCCGGCATACTCGGAAATCATGATCATGCCGTCGTTCATCCCGACCGTATCCTGAAAAAGGTAAAGGCACAAAGCGATCATACCAGACAGAAACGCGCCGTTAATATAAAAAGACCATTTTCCGGTTAATATTCTCATTTTAATCCCTGTTATACTCAAGCGAGACGCTTAAGCTACATTGAAATGCAATTTTTAGGTACTCCCTTAAGATAACTGGCTTTAAAGCAAATTCAACTTGCGCTGTGAATGAAGCCGGATTTTTATTCAGGCTTTCCGGCGCTTTGTTCGATAATGATTTCCCCGCCGGCTTTTGCAGTTACGGTAAACTGTTTGCCTTTCAGGTATTTTTCCAGTCCGTCCCTGATTATGACGCCGGTGTCTTTCAGCATATGTTCGCGTTTTCCGGCAATGCTGCGCAGAAACGGAAATTTACCTCCGGCGCCGCTTACCGCGTAACTGCTGAACGCGGCGCTTATCCGTTTCTTTTTTGCGAAGGCGTTCTTATCGGCGCAGGAAACGATCGTCCGGTACTTGCTGAAGTCTTTTTGTTCCGCAATAATTTTTTCGAAAACGGCCTTATCCATGGCCAGGGTACAGACAGTGTCTTCAAAACGGCTCCAATAATAGAGCCGTTTCAGGGTAATCGCCGTTTTTCCGGAAAGTTTATATCCGGAAGGATAAGCGCTGGCTATCGCGACATCGGCTCCCGTCAGTTTCAGCATCATCGCGCCGATGATCCGCTGTTCCACGAAACTTGAATCCAGATCCGCGGTATTTCTGAAATCAATAGTTGTTGTTTTCCGTTCGGCAAGTTTTTTGACGTATCTCAAATCGGGCAGACAGCGGGACAGCAGCTTTTTATCCGGGGGCGTGTCCCGGTTTACCGGAATGAGTTCGGAACGGATCCGGAGGATTTTTTTTGCTTTTTCATCGTAATCAATGAAGATCTTCCCAAGGCCGCAGGCATATTTTCCGGCTTGGAAATACCAGGCGCCGGAAGCGAGTTTTTCCCCGGGCTTTTTTTGATGCGAGTGCGCGCCGAGAATCAAGTCGATTTCGGGATATTCGGCCGCCGTTTTATAAACGGAAGAACCCTTTCCGTACATTCCGTAATGCTGCGCGAGAATAATGATGTCCGGCGCCGCCCTGCGGATTTCCGGCATCATCCGTTTCAATGGCTTTTCAAAAGTTCCGGCGGAAGTTTTCGCATCCGGTACCGTCAAGCCGATGACAGCGATTTTCACGCCGTTCCGGGTAAACATCTTCCAGGCGCGGCAAGTCGGCGCGAAATATTCGTTTTCAAGGTTTGCCGCCAGCACGGAACCGGTAAATTCCTGCAGGCGCTTCTTCAATACTTCCGGGCCGTAATCGAAATCGTGGTTGCCCGGTATCCAAACGTCATATTTCAGGTAATTCAGGCATTTTACCATAAGCGCGCCTTTAAATACCATGCTTGAAAACGTTCCCTGAATGGTATCGCCGCAGTCTATTAAAAGTATCGAATCCGCGGGATAAAGCCGCCGCTGTTTTTCGATCAGCGAAGCGATCTGCAGTAGCCCGCAGTAAGGGCCGTCAACCCGCCCGTGCAAATCGGCGGTATTGAGCACTACCAGCTGCGCCGCATACAGATAAAAACCCGTAACGCACAATAGTAAAAACAGGCACAGTTTCTTCAACATGGAATCCCCGATTTATATTGCCGAATGTAATTGCGCTTCACTGACCGGGCCGGGCCGCAATATCTTTAATTCATTTTCCAGGGCCATGACGACGGTAGAAGCCAGGCGAGCGGGGGGAATGGCCCCGCCGTCGACCGCAATGTCCACTTCCCCGGCAAGCATTTCCAACGCCGCGTTCATATTCAGCGCATTGGGTTCGCCCGAACGGTTGGCGCTGGTGGAGGCCAGAGGATATTTCAGTCTTTTCAGGAGCCCGAGCATAAAGGGATGGTCGGGTATCCTGAACCCGACGGTATCGTCGTCAGGAATCGGGACAACAATGGTCAGGGCGCCCGGACAGAATTTTGCCGCAAGTTTTTCGGCGTTCCGGGTCAAAGGGACGCCGAATTTTTCCAGAGTGCCGACGGAATCCGCAAACAAGGCCAGAGGTTTGTTTTTTTCGCGACCTTTCAGGTCATAGATACGCTGAACCGCCTTTTCGTCATCATAACGGCATATCAGCCCGTAAACCGTTTCCGTCGGCGTCAGCAGGACACAACCGGGAATTTTCAGGGCGTCAGCGCAAATGGCAATTATTTCAGCAATATCGTTTTTCCGCAGGTCATATTTTTTCATAAGTTCAACTGCCAGTAAAAGATTTTTTTTACACTATTATACATGCGGCGGAACGAAAATCAATATATCCGGGCTTCGGAGCCTTGACTAGTTTTGTTTTCAGTGGTACTTTGTCCGGGCAGTAAAAAAATAACTTGTAAAGAGGCAAATGGAATCTTCTCTGTTTTTTGTGATTTTCATGGCGGCGGTTCAGGGAATTGCTGAATTTCTGCCGATAAGTTCCTCCGGACACCTTGCCGTGATGGGGCGGCTTTTCGGTTTTGACGCGGAAACCAATGCCGTCCTTAACATCGTTCTGCACGCCGGAACGCTTCTGGCGATATTAATCTATTATTTTAAAGAATTGCTCGCTATTCTGCAAAAATACGATTTTAAGCTGGTCGGACAACTGGCGCTTGCGACGGTTCCGGTCGGAATCAGCGGCCTCACCGTCAAACTCCTCGGCTGGGACGAAAGCATTTTCAACAATCTGTTCGTTCCCGGCGCCGGTTTTCTGATTACCGCCACTTTACTTCTCCGGAGCCGGAAACCGGAGGCCGGTAAAAGTATTGATGAACTGGGCTGCGGCAAAAGCTTTTTGATTGGATTGGTTCAGGCGTTTGCCGTTTTACCGGGGGTTTCCCGTTCCGGGTCAACCATTGCCGCCGGGTTTAAATGCGGACTTAAAAGCGAGGATGCGGCGCGGTTTTCGTTTCTGCTGGCAGTTCCGGCAATAGGCGGCGTGGCGTTTGTAAAACTGCTCATGCTCTTGAAAAATACCGATTCCACGTTACATTCTTTAGGCGTATCATATTTGGCCGCCGGGTTTATTGTTTCGGCGCTGGTGGGATATTTCTCACTGTGCCTGCTGCTCCGGCTTTTAAAGCGCGGGGATTTCAAATATTTCGCATGGTATTTATATTTCCTGGGCCTGGCGACTTTGATCTGGGCAATTACTGATGCCTGTTTTTAATCATTTAAATATGAGGGGCTTTATGGGCGGGAATAAAATTCTTTTTATCGGTACGGGCAAGATGGCCACAGCTATTGCCGGAGGCATGACCGCGAATGGTTTCGAAATTTCCGGGATCGGCGCTTTTGACATATCCGCCAAGGCCGCCGCGGACTTCAGTGCGGCCACCGGCGTGAAAGTTGAGACCGGGAACCTTGAAAAAGTATTGGCGCCGGCTGACGCCGTTATTATCGCGGTAAAACCGCAGCAAATAAGCGAAGCCCTGCAAAACAATTCCGCTTTGTACAGGGACAAACTGCTTATTTCAATTGCGGCCGGGATCAAAATATCCACTTTGCGTGAGCTCAGCGGGGCTGTCAGGATCATCAGGGTTATGCCTAATACTCCGGCTCTGGTCGGCGAAGGCGCCTCCGCCTGGTGCGCTTCACCGGAAACGAACGAAGCGGACATGCAACTGATAAACCGCATACTTTCCTCGATCGGGACGGCCTGCAGGGTTGAAGAAAAGCAGATGGACGCCGTAACCGGACTCAGCGGCAGCGGTCCGGCTTATGTACTGGATTTTATCCAGGCCCTGGCCGACGGCGGCGTAAACGCCGGTCTGCCCCGCGAAACAGCGACCAATCTGGCTGTCCGGACGGTTCTGGGAACCGCGAAGTTAATGCTTGAATCCAAACGCCATCCGGCGGTATTGCGGGACGAGGTTACGTCTCCCGGCGGAACCACCGCCAAAGCCCTGGCTGTTCTTGAAAAGAACAGCTTCAAGGGGACGATTATCGAGGCGGTTCTGGCGGCTGCCACCCGTTCTGCCGAACTCGGGGGAAAATAAGGTGTCTGACCATGAACAGCGATAAGAAATTAAGCGTCATTATTCCGGTATTTAACGAGGCGGACACGGTTGAGGACGTTATTACCCGGGTACAGGCGCGCCCGGAAACCGGGGAAATCATCGTTGTCGATGACGGTTCTTCCGATAATACCCGCGAGAACCTCAAAAAATTTGAGGGGAAGCCGGATATAAAAATCTTTTATCAGGATATAAATCAGGGTAAGGGGGCGGCGGTTATCCGCGGCATAAGCAAGGCGACTAAGGATTTTGTTATAATTCAGGATGCTGATTTTGAATACTGTCCGGAGGATTGGCCGGTAGTGCTGAAACCCCTGCTTGACGGCAAAGCCGATGTTGTTTATGGATCAAGGTTTATGGGGACTCCGGGCATGGCAAGGTTTTTCGGTCACGAAATGGGCAATAAATTCCTGACTTTCGTATCAAACGTGTTTTCCGATCTGCATCTCAGTGACATGGAGACCTGTTACAAGGCTTTCCGCCGCGAAGTGGTTCAGAATCTCAATCTGGAATCGAAACGCTTCGGGATAGAAGTGGAATTTACCGCCAAACTGGCCAAAGCAAGGATTATCCGCATCTGGAACGTGCCGATTTCCTATAATCCCCGCAGTTTCAGCGCCGGCAAAAAAATAACCTGGAAAGACGGGATTTCCGCTTTATACCATATTATCAAGTACAATATTTTTTCCGATCCCCGCAAGTTTTATAAAAAACCATGGCCGGAAGTCCTCGGAAGAGACGGTCGTTAAACAGTCAGACGCGGGTGCCGAAAATCAAAATACGGAATGTTTTTACTGTGCTACCGCCTGGCAGGGCCGCCGCCGCTGGACCGCGTCCCGAACGCCGGTTTTGTTGTTTTTGATTTTTTTTGACTTTTGCCGCCCGACGGACGGCCATCAAAAGTCATTGTTTGAGAAAATGGGACTTTTGAGACACTTGGGACGCTTGGGACTTTGAGGTTAAATTCAAAAGTCTCAACCGTCCCAGGAGTCCCAATCGCTGTCAAGCAAGACTTTTGTCAGCCTCGTTCCGACGTTCTTGCCGCGTAATCGGTCAGTAACCACGCCTCAATTCTTGCGGCCTCAAAACGAGGCGAAACTGGTGGCGTTCGCTTGCGTGCATTCAAGGTTTTTGCATAAAATATGAGC
>JAQUOK010000118.1:0-5858 GCA_028717165.1 Victivallaceae bacterium
TTTCCTTTAGGGTAAATAATTCCTCCGGCTTAGCCGGTGAGAGTAAAAAATCTTTAGATACAAGTGCGGAAAACTTTCCAAGCTGTATTAACGTTGGTTTGTTAACCGCGTTATGAAATATATCTAGAGGTTGTAAATGACAAGTATACATAATATTTATGCCCTTATAGGGCTGGTGCATACCACCAGCTTAGCTGGTGGTTTTGATTTATTCGATGTTCGATGTTGGACGTTCGATGTTCGATGTTCAATAATTAACGACTTCACCCATTCGGGGACTATCTGACCTGCCTTGCCGGTGATGACTTCGTCAAAATAACCGTCGTTATCGACCGCGTCCTTGTTGAGCAGGACGGTTTTTTTACCCAGTTCTTTGGCGGTTTGGACGAATCCGGCGGCGGGGTAGACTTTCCCGGAAGTCCCGATTGCTGCAAACAAATCGCAGTTTTTCAGAGCGGCTTCGATCTCATCCATGTGCATGGGCATTTCTCCGAACCAGACGATATGCGGCCTGAGTCCGCCCCATTTGCTGCTGAAGCCGCATTTCGGACACTTTAATTCCGTGCTGGTGTCGCGATCCCGGAAAACAATTTCGGAGCACATCAAACAGCGGCATTTCAGCAGTTCGCCGTGCATGTGAATGACTTTTTTGCAGCCGGCGCGTTCGCAGAGATCGTCGATATTCTGGGTCACATGAAAAAGTTCGATGCCGGGAGAATTTTCCAGTTCGGCGAGAGCGTAATGCGCGGCATTGGGCTTTACGGTTTGCAGTTTTCGGCGGCGTTCGTTATAAAAACCGTGTACCAGGGCGGGATTATCCGTAAAACCTTCAAGAGTTGCGACTTCATTAACCGGATAATTATTCCACAGGCCGTCTTTCTCCCGGAAAGTTTCGATCCCGCTTTCCGCGCTCAAGCCGGCGCCGCTGAGAACTACTATTTTCATGATTATGAATTTCTCTTAACTTATTCAGCGTCTAATATACTTTCCATTGAGGATTTATGCAATTACAGTTTATCGAACTCAATACTGAAATCAAAGGTGATGGAATCTTCCTTGCAGCTTATGCTGTTGATATTGGTTTTCGCCTTTAATTTCTCTTTCAGCAACTTATTAAAATCAACGGTGATACTTTGACCGTTGGAACTGGCGAAATCGGGCAGCCTTATCGTTGCAAGGAGTCTTTTCTCCAGGCCGACAAGCCCAATAATCCCATTGAGGAGTATTTGCGCCAGGTTATTAATGGCTCTGGAAAGTTTCGAATCGCCGCCGGCCGGTCCGGCATCGGACTTTATGTCCAGGGTGGCACTAACGGTTTCCGCAGTATGCGCGAAAGTCAGGATCAACAGCCAGTTTTCCGGGATGCCGGAAATGCCGATAGCTTTTTTATTCAGGGTAACCCAACAAGAAACGGTTTTATCATTAAATTCGAGACGGTTTACGCATTTGATCTGTTTAATCCGTGGCGCTGTCCGGATAATATCCTCACTGCACAAAGTGATTTTCATTTACGTCTCACAATTTTCTCCGTTTGCAGCCCTGCCTTCAGGCGGAATATAGGCGCTCAAATGCCGCTTAAAAGCGGTACTGCAAACACGTTTCCTGAATTGCCGTCACATTTTCAGGTATTTATGGATTTCTGCGATTTCATTTGCCTGTATCTCGCCCATTCTTTCGACGGCTCCGGCTATTTCCTCTTCATCTTCCTCTTGCAGCGTATGGCTTTCGGAATTCAAAACTTCCAGCAGTTCCGTGAAATAAACGGATACTTCGGCCATTTTCCGGATATTCTTTTCGGGAAGCTGTTCCGGGGCGATATTCATTGATCTCAGGTTTTCGAAGAATTCGAGCCGTTCGTCAATAATGTCAAGTATCTGTTCCCGCAGTTCGGCCTTGGGTTTGTCCTGATGGCGGTTATAGCGGGCAAAAATCGTTTCCCAGCGGTCTTCCAGATAGTTGAGGAAGATAACTTCCTGCGCGTCATCGGCGAAAGACAGTTTATTCATTCCGAAACAGCGCCGGAAAAAGCTGTCGAAATCCGGATTGCCCTGGTAACAACCGGAGAGAATGTAAGAATCGATTTCAACCGCTTTCAGCGGGCTGTTGACGTCGGTCAGCAATTCTTCCAGCGAATTGATCTTTCCCCGTGAAATACCGATATTGTCCGGGATCCCGAAATCTTCGTCCGGGGCGCTTATTTTACGGGCCAGAACGGTATGGGCGGCGCTTTCGAAATTGATTTCGATCCGGTTGCTGCCGGCGTAGAATTCATCCAGCGAAGCGGAATTTTTTCCGGCAAAGAGTTCGGCGTCCATGAAAAAAGCCCAGCGGAGCTGATCCGGGATTTCGAGGTAATCTTCAAAGCGGTCGATAACCATTTCCACTGCGCGTCCGAGATCGTCGATCCATTCCTTTATTTTCGAGCTGCGGCGTTCCGAACCGGAAAGATAGCTGAAAGTAAATATGCCTTCATCCCAGTCCTTTATTTTTATGAGCAGGGCGTCGCCCGGAGTGAAATTGTGTTCATTGAAAAAATTTTTCAGGTCGAAGACGTTCAGGATAACATCGCGTCTGGAGGTTTTTCCTTTGAGCAGGGCGGCGTTTTCCTGGTTTTCCGCGATAAAATAATCGAATATCTGTTCGGAACCGAGAAAGATATGATAAGGCATAAGTGCGGTTACTTCATGTGTGAACTGCCGGGTCCTGAGTTTTCCGCCCTCCTCGTCACGCAGCGTTATTTCCGAAGGGAAAACTTCATTACCGCAAAAAACGCAGAAGCGGTGTCCGGGAAAGAGAATATTGTTTTCTATTTCTATTTCGCCGGGGGTAATCACGAATTCACGTCCGGCGAAAAATTTGCTGCGGACGAAATAAATATCTTTGTCCGCGTCCCTGAACAGCCGTTCGTCGGCATCCAGTTCCCGTTCGATGCGGATTTCTTCGGCTTTGAGGTTTGCCGGTTCTATATCCAGACGGGCGAGTATGGCGGCGGCAGTGAATCCGCCGTCTGCGGCTTCCGCGATTGCGGCGTTTACCGCCGCGTCAACAGCTTTTGAATCGAGTTTCATGTAACTGCCATTTTTGAGACTTTTTCGAACATAAAATTTCTCAGGTGAATTTCCAGGTCGGCCTGTTCCCAGCTTTTCAGGGTTTCGATACTGACAGCGTCATTCAGGTCGAATTTGCCGCTGAACGTGCGGCGCAGGTCAAAAAGTACAGCGCCGCAGCCGAGGCATCTGCCGATGTCGGCACAGAGGGTGCGGATGTAAGCGCCTTTGGAACATTTAACCGTAAATTTGACATGAGGCAAGGCGATTTCATCGACCCGGATATACTCAATATAAATCTGCTTCGCTTCTCTTTCGACTTCAAGCCCCTGCCGGGCGAGTTCATAAAGGCGCTTACCGTCCTGTTTTTTGGCGGAGAACATCGGCGGGGTCTGTTCCTGTTCACCGACAAACGAGGCCAGCGTTTCGCGAACCCGGGTTTCCGTAATCTGCGAATAGTCATTTTCGGCGATGACTTCGCCGTCCATATCCTGCGAATCGGTTTCCGTGCCGATAAGCATGTCGGATTGATAGATTTTGTCCTCGCCGCTGAATTTCTGGCTCAGTTTGGTGAATTTCCCAAGCATCAGCACCAGCAGCCCGCTGGCTGCTGGGTCAAGGGTACCGCAATGTCCGATTTTTGGTATGTTAAAACGATTCCTGAGCATATTCACGACATCGAAACTCGTCCACTCCTCAGGTTTGTCCACCAGCAGCACGCCGTCCGTTTTGAAAGGCGGCAAGCGGTGTTTTTCCGGCCTATAACGCATTAAGTACTCCTTCAGCATGTTCTATGAGTATTCCTTCGGCCTCCGCCAGCGTCGCCGCCCTGATCAAACCTCCGGCCGCCATTTCGTGGCCGCCGCCGTTGAGTTTTCTTGCGATGCTCCCGACGGAGAATTCAGGGTTTTTCGAACGCATGGAAACTTTAAATCCCAGTTCATGTTTCTGCATGATCACGACGATTTCAGTATCCTGAACGGCACGCAGGGTTTCAATGAGTCCTTCGGTATTGCGCATATTGACATTATATTTTTTGATCAATTCAGGCGGCACGTAAAACCATGCCAACCGGCCGCCGCATGCTCTTTTGAGGTGGTGGGAAACCAGTTCGGCCTGGAATTCGATCTGCGTGAGCGGAACCGAAAAAAACATTTCACTGATGATATGGTGATAATCGGCTCCGAGTTCCAGGAGCTCGGCGGCCCGGCGCATGATTTTCGGGCTTGTGTTGTCGAAGCGGAAACAGCCGGTATCCATGATTATTCCGAGCAGCAGGAGCCCGGCGATATTCGGCGTTATTTTTGCTCCGGCCCCGGCTTTGAAGATCATGAAGATGATTTCCGCCGCCGCCGCGGCCTCAGGCATGACCAGATTCCATTTCGCGTAATTCATGTTGTCCGGGTGGTGGTCTATATTCAGGCCGGGGAGCGGAATGTTGGCAAAATCAAGTTCGGAAAGCGCCGCGCGTTTCTGTATCGGGGTATCCAGATATATTATAAAATCATAATTTGCCCAGTCCAGTCCGGACGCGTAATTACGGCAGGCGCCGGGAGAAAAATCCCGGTATTTTTCAGGTATCGCTTCCGGCAGGAGGAGTTCGGCTTTTTTCCCGGCGAGAAGCAGGTACTCCAGCATGGCGAAACTTGAACCGAGTGCGTCGCCGTCCGGGTTTTCATGGGTTGCGATCAGGAAATTATCGTATTTCCTGAGCAGTCCGGCGGCTTCTTCGGGATTTATTTTGTTCATCTAATCAGTTATCAGTTTATCAGTTATCAATTATCAGTTATCAACTGACGGCGGACAGTTCATTCGATGTTCGATGTCGGACGTTCAATCTTCGCTGTTCAAATCATTTTCCAGGAGTTCATATACTCTGTCCCCGGCGGCGATCCGCAGGTCGAGCTCGAATTTCAATACGGGGGTATATTTGAGCGAAACGACCTGCGAAATGTCATGCTGAAATTCGCTTCTTCTGTTCCTGAGAGTCCGGAGAACCTGACGCACGGTCTCATCATCGCCGCCGAATACGCTTACGAATACGGTTGCATGGCGCAGGTCGCTGCTGGTTCTCACTTCGGTGACCGAGACCAGGACGGAAGCCGAGGGGGCTATATTTCCGGTGGTGATCAAGCGGCCCAGCTCGCGCTTCAAAAGCTCATTCACCCTGACAAGCCTGCTTCCGGCGCTCATGCAAGACCTCCCGATTTTTACAGTTTCGCTTTTCTCAGTTCAATCTCGAAAAATTTGACGGTGTCGCCTTCCTCAAAGTCTGCAAAGTTATCCAGTTTGATGCCGCATTCGAGTCCGGCTTTGACTTCCTTGACATTGTCCTGGAAGCGGCGCAGAGAAGTGACTTCGCCGTTATAGATAAGTTCCTTGTTACGGTAGACGCGGGCTTTGGAACCGACTTTGACGGAGCCCTGTTCGATCATGCAGCCAATGACGTTAATGCCTTTTTTGACTTCAAATATCTGCAGTATCCTGGCTTCTCCGAGATCGTTTTCCCGTTTTTCCGGCTCGAGCCGGCCGGTCAGCGCATCGGTAATATCCTCAAGCAGTTCATAAATAATGTTGTAGAGGCGGATTTCCACGCCTTCTTTCTTAGCCAGCTCATTGACCCCGGGATTGACCTTGACGTGGAAACCGACGATTATCGCGTCGGAGGCCGCCGCCAGAATAATATCGTTTTCGGTAATTGAACCGACACTGTTCATAATGACATCCACTTCGATCTTTTCGGAAGGAAGTTTATGGAGAGAATCCTGGATGGCTTCGCCGGAACCGCGGACATCGGATTTGATAATGATG
>JAQUOK010000118.1:5868-7952 GCA_028717165.1 Victivallaceae bacterium
TGATGTTAAGGACTTTTTTGCTGTCGGTATTGATCCTGCTGAACAGGTCGTCAACCGAGACGATCGAATCTTTGGAAAGGTTGGCCTGGCGGTTTTCGTGAGTGCGCCGCTCCGCCTCGTTCCTGGCGTCGCGTTCTTTCTTGCAGACCCTGAGACTTGAACCGGCGCTCGGCGCTCCCGTAAGCCCGACGACTTTCACCGGGTCGCTCGGCCCGGCGCTCGACAGCGGATTATTACGTTCGTCCAGCAGGTTTTTTATTTTTCCGTAATATTCATCGGCAAGCACAATGTCGCCTATTTTAAGGGTACCTTCCCGAATCAGCACGCTTGCCGTGGCTCCGAACCCGGATTCGATCTGGGATTCGAGGACGAGCGCTTTGGCCGGTTTATTCGGGTTTGCCTTCAGTTCCAGCAGCTCCGCCTCCAGCAGGATGCGTTCGAGCAGATCGTCAAGCCCTTCCCCGGTTACGGCGGAAACCCGCACCGCACCGACGTTCCCGCCCCAGTCTTCGCTCATCAGGTCATTCTGCTGCATCTGGAGCAGAATTTTATCGGGATTGGCGTTGGGAAGGTCGATTTTATTTATGGCGACGATTACCGGCACTTTGGCGGCTCTGGCATGGTTAAGGGCTTCAATCGTCTGCTGCTTGAAACCGTCGTCCGCCGCTACCACCAGTATTGCAATATCGGTGACATTGGCGCCGCGGGCCCGCATCTGGGTAAAAGCTTCATGGCCCGGGGTATCGATAAAGGTGATCTTTTTACCGTTGAAAACCACCTGGGAAGCGCCGATATGCTGAGTAATTTTTCCGGCTTCACCTTCGGCGACAACCGTATGTCTGATTTTATCCTGCAAAGAAGTTTTGCCATGGTCGACATGGCCGAGAAAAGTTACGACCGGAGGGCGTTCGAGCAGATCTTCCGGTTTATCCTGAATATCATCGAACAAATTGCTGTTTTCGCCGTGAATGGTGTGTTCTTCCTTGGTGCGGTGGTCAATTACCAGTTTCATACCGAAAACATTGCATATTTTGCCGGCGATTTCTTCGGTCAGGGTCTGGTTAATGCTCGCCAGTTCGCCGATCTTCATCAATTCGCTTATGATGACATTGGGTTTCCTGTTCAGGGCGACGGCCAGTTGTTTGACGATAATCGGCGTTTTGATATGAATTTCCTTACCGCCTTTATTGTTATTTCCGGCGGATAGCTGACTTGATTCTGCCAGCCTGCTCTTCTTGAAGACATCGGCGAAGTGTTCTTCAAGCAGTTCGATCATATCAGGAGGAATAAAGCTGCTGTTGGATTCCAGCTCAATACCTTCTAATGCCAGCTCCTCAAGTATTTTCTTGGGAGAAGTACCGTATTTTTTGGCAAGGTCTTTTACTTTTACTTTCTTCACTGCCTGATTATCCTTTGATTTTATCTGATTTTATTCCGCCAGATCTTCGAAGTCGGCGAAAACCTTATTTATTTCTTCAGTATTGATAGCTTCGATTGCGAGGATTTCCTCTTTGCCGGCCGCCAGAATGCCTTCCAGCGAAACGTAGCCGTTGTTCACCAGCATGGAAGCGGTGCTTTCAGAGATGCCGGCCGTTTCAGCGAGAGCAGCGGCGGCTTTACGGATCTTGTCTTCCATGCTTTCTTCTTTTTTCGGTTCGATGATCTGGATATTGATATTCCAGCCGATCAGTTTTGAAGACAGGCGCACGTTCTGGGCCTTTTTACCGAAAGCGAGCCGCGACTGGTCAGGTGTGACATAAACGATCAGTTCGTTCTCGGCTTCCTTGACTTCCACGGATTTCACTTTCGCCGGCTGCAGGGCGTTTATGGCGTATTGCCTGATATCGTCATCATAAGGAATAATGTCGATACGCTCCCCGCCAAGCTCGGTAGTCACATTTTTGACCCGGGTGCCGCGCATGCCGACACAGGCGCCGACGGGATCTACCCGCGGAGCGCTGCTTTTCACCGCAATTTTTGAACGGCTTCCGGCTTCGCGGGCAACGCGGATTATTTCGACGATACCGTCGTGGATTTCCGAAACTTCCCGTTCAAACAACTGCCTGACGAAATCGGGATGGGTG
>JAQUOK010000119.1 GCA_028717165.1 Victivallaceae bacterium
ACAATCCGAACCTGGTGATTGTCTTTCACCATATCGAGGGTTTCCCATTTTCCGTCTTTCCATGCCTGCAATTCATAGTCTTTAATGCTCGTAGACGTATCGTTATATATCGTATTCCGGGAAGTATAAATAACGATTCTCCCTATTTTTTGCGGCGTTTTGAATTCCACCTGGTACCAGTCCGGCCATTTGTTCGGCGTTCCGTCAAACCAGTATGAGTTTTTCATGCCGTCAAAGGGAAAGTAAAGAATTCCTCTATGGTTTCTGAAAGTGGAAGCGGTGGTTATTTTCAAGTTGTCACGATCATTTTCAAACAGACGGAATAATATATTCTTCATATTCCGAGCCCGGTGGTCGCTTATACATTTGTCGGCTTTCGCCTCCGCTTTATTTATGTCCGGGATTGTTAATGATTTTCTGGTACTGCTGTAAATATGGACCGCATATTTGTCAAAATGGTCATCAATTACTCCATTGCTTACCTTAATCGTGCGATTTTCGCCGATAACCCGGAGCTTGGCGATGTACTTCAACTGCGGCATGGATATCCTCAGGTTTCTGGCTTTTTCGAAACTGCTGGCGGCAAAAATATAATAATCGCCGGCATAATTCCTGGCACAGACATGCGCCTTATTTTCAGGCGAAATTTTTAAATGACTGTCGCAGGGAGCCGCCAGGATCACCGGAGACATAATGCTCAACTCCCTGACTACCGCTTTTATGCCGTCCCATTCCGGCCAGCCGGCAATACTGCCGAATATGCTCATTCCGTAACACCAGAACATGATCCCTTTGGCGCCTTCGATGATACTTGAATAGGCGATACAGCGGGTTTCGCGGTAATTCGAAAGCCTGCCCCGTTCCAAGGGGTTGGCTTCGCGGATATTGTCATAACCCTGCAAAGTAACCCAAATAGGTCTGGTATTGCCGAAAAGCTTTTTCAATCTTTTTACCATGTCGGCTGTCGTGGAGAGCGGAAAACATGAATCTCCTCCTCTCCTGAACCCGGGATAAAAGTCAAACCCGTAGATATCGCAGGCCTTTCCATAATCGAAATTCATGGAGGAATAGCCACATTGTACTATTGATACGGGGTGATATGGATCGAGCTCATCAATAGCTTTTTTGGCGTCAATATAACTTTGCGGGGGACGGGAAAAAAACAGTTGGGTTCATCCAAAGTCGAATAACTCAAAAGACGGGGATAAACCTGTACCCCGGAACAGAAATCCTCAAGTGTTTTCCGGTAGGTGCTGAACGGTTTTTCTTTCGAGTGGGTTCCCTGAATTATCTCGTCGATATGAGAAATGATGTAATAGTCCGATTTTGCGGCGGCTTCAAAACTGGCCTTATATCTTTCGGGACTTCCGCTCTGGATAAGGAAAGCAGTATTGAACCCGGCTTCTTTAAGCTCCTGGCCGCCAACCGGACCATACCACATCCCCAGCAGAAAAAAGGGCTGATTATCGATCAATATATTCCCATTTTCATCGATTCGCACTTCATTGGCACGCGGCTTCAACTTCCTCAAACCGGTCTCGGAGGAGGCAATCAGCTTTTGATTTTTATCCCGGAACGATATTTTCACCGTATAACGGCCATACTGCAGATTTCCGGCAGAGAAGTCAACCGTTATCATCCGGTTTTGCACCGGATAGGTTTTCTCTTCCAGGATTTGTTTTTTTTCGTCGTATAAACCGGCGGTTATACTTGCCTTGCCCAGCAAGTCCTGGATATTCAGATGAACTTCCCCACGTATTTTTTCTATCTTTTGGGTAGCGAAAATACAGTTCTTATAACAGGGCACTTTAAATATGAAAGTGATTGGCAAGGGAGGAGTAACCTGTTGCGGGGAAGATTCATAAACGGTTTTTCCGGATTTGGTGTCGGCCATTTTAAAATAAATCGGGTAGTCTTCCGCTTTTTCCACCTGATAGGGCAGATCGATCCGGTTCAATCCTTTTCTGAGAGTGTAAACTTTATTTTTGGCGGTTGTTATCCGGGAATTTTCTTCGGTTGCGAGGTCTATATACATCTCGGTTGCGGCAGGCGTATTGTTGTCAATGTCAAATGTGAAATCATTATTGCCGAGTTTACCCGATCCCGGGATAAGGTTTTTAAAGTCATAGAAATATTTACGGAAATCTACATTTACTCCGGTAAGTTTCCCGAATTTGTCTTCGGCATGAAAACCGCCGAACGTCGGAAAAAGCGCGCTTAATTCCCCTTTGGGTCTTTGTGAGCGGCAGAGGTTTATTTTCCAGCTCAAATTACTGGCGGCAGGATATTCAAAAACATAAAAGGGTATGAATACCTCAACTGTCCATTTATCGTTACCGATGCGGGTCTTGGCGTGCCACTGTTTAGTCCAGTTGATATCCACATTGCCCGGAACCACAACTTCATCCTGCCGGGTCGCAATCGGATTTACCATAAAATGATAATATCTTCCCGGAACCTGGCCCGGCTCCAGAAATATTTCCAGGCAATCATCGCCGAACAAATGGAAATCATTGCGGGTTACTTTCTTGTGCAGCTTGTTTATTTGCGACTCTTTGCAGTCAAAGGCGAAATAAAAACCGTCGTCGTCATAGCCGGCATAAGCAATAGTTTTTTCAGTTACCGGTTTTCCGGTAAAAGTGTTTACGAAACCGTCTATGCGCGCGGCTCCTTTCCAGGCGGGATCGTCTATTTCACCGTCAATTTCGGGTTTTGAACTTAATTTTTTAAGGGGAAGCACAGAAGTTTCCCTGACCTTATCGGTAAACTTGTCCTCTGAGCCCGGCTTAACAGCAGCCTCGGAGGGCAATGTCGATTTTGAATCGCCGTCTCCGGATGTACTTTTTTCCAAGCGGATATTGTCAAAATACAAATCAACCTCTTCTTTGAAATTCCATTTAAAGAACTGAATAAAATCAACTTTAGTCCAATCCGCCGGTGAAGAGTTATCCGGCAAACGGAGAGAAACAGCGTTTTTCCCGGGTTTTAAAACCACCGCGAAAAAGAAGCGTTTATATTTATCCGGGTTATCTTTCAGCGGCACCTGCCAGAATCCCTCAAGTTTTACATTTCCCTGCCAGGCGTTGAAAATATCCGCTTTGAGCGTCTCCCATAAGGTCAAGTCCCGGTCTTTAAAATAGTAGCCGATATAAGCCCCCTGCTTTTTCGGTTTTGAGGCCATATGCAGAGAAAAACGCCCTTCGGTAACATTCAGTTCGGACAGTTCCGTGTCGCAACCGCCCTGACACCATTTGCCCGGGGGAGACTTCCACAGCTTGACAATTTGTTCCTTGTCCTCAAAACCTCCAATAATTTTGCGGTCGTTATTTTCATTATCAGCCCGCACTGCGGCAGGAATTAATGCGAATAAAAAAAGTACTATGCTCCAAATACAACCGGCGGAATAAAAATTAAAACTGTCTGTTCTTAAACGATTTTGGGTTTTTTCGGAGTGCCTGATTCGATACCCGGCGTTGTGCATGGTCTTTTTCCCTTTATTTAATTGTATTTTTTACTGAATTGTCATCTTTAAAAGCTGCTGTAGTCGATGTAATAACCTCTTGTCCGGTTTGCCGAATCACGAAAAGTATAGACTTTCAAACTTCTCAGTTCTGATACGCCGCACGAGGCGGCATGGCCGTCCAGAAACCAGAGATTCGCTTTTTGCTGATGTCTGATCTGGATTGGAAATCCGGTACAGTAGTCCCGTCCCAGGCGATAATACTGCTGAAAAGTGGTTGTAGTTACAGTATCGGCATAATTAATGAATTGAGAAGGGTTTTTCTGATCAACGATACGAATCCATTTCATGTCGTTGGCACTGGAGCTGTTACTCGGATCGTCGCGATGCCCGTAAGTGGAATCGTAACTGCTGGATTTGAAAGGCCCCCAGTCGGCGCAACGGATTAATGCATTCCTGTTACTGAAATAATTTTGTTCCACAAAATACTGAGCCCAGAACTTGCTGTCCGCATAGCTTCTTCTGTCCCAGCCGTCATAATCTCCGGAATAATTAAGTGTTGCGAGACCGCACTGACGGACATTACTGAGACACGATATGCGTTTCGATACGTCTCGCGCATTCTGCAATGCCGGCAGCAGCATTGAAGCCAGGATGGCGATGATGGCGAGCACGACGAGGAGCTCGACTAGGGTGAAAATTCTTGCTGTCGTTTTCATTTTTCCGCTCCTTTCATAGTTATGGGGTATTGTCAAAATTGCTGACGTTGATTCCGCTTTATGTTGCTTATTTTTAACATGTTATCTGGTTTTTTATCTTTTCCCGGTTTTCATCTGCCTGAAAAACAAAACATTTTTTGTTTTTCAGCGCATTTTCCGGCCACTTTCCGCCGCTTTATTGTCAAGGTCAAAATCGTATAAACAGCGACTGTAAAGGAGCGGCTTTATGCCGATTCGGGCCTTGACAAGAAAGCGGCGGAAAGTACCGCGCGCAACCCTGACGGTGCTCGAAAAGCTCACCTCTTGACAAAAACGAACGAACCGGTTTTTGTCAAGCTTCGCTTTTCGAGAGCGATATTATCCATGCCCGAAGCGCTCCTTTGTCGCTTACTTTCGTTTGACCACTTGAAATCAAGTGGTCAAACGACCAGCGTTCCGCCGCTGGACCGCGTCCCGATACGTCGGTTTCGTTATTTTTTCATTTTTTTCATAAAACTTTTGACACTACCTGTTATTTTTCAGCCCGACAGGCTGCCAGGAATGCAGATTGTCTTCGGTCAGATTCAAGGCATCGACAAAATATTGCAGCTTTTGCAAATTTTTAAATTCTTCCGGAGCGTGAGCATCGCTGCCAAAAGTAAATTTACATCCAACCTTTTTTGCCAGCTCAAATATCCGTAACGGTGTTTCCAGCGAGAATGTCCGGCCATAAAATGGATTGGGCAAAGAACACGGATTGATCTCTATACCGATATTATTTGCCGCAGCAATTCCGAGAGCATCAGTTAATTCCGTATCGGAAATTGTATTAATCGCAGCTTCGTACATATTATCATAACCGAATGGAAATAACGGATGAACAATTGCATCCGGCAAACCGCCGGACACCGCTGAGACAAAAAACCTAAGCAGGTGATCCGCTATTCCGCGCGGTGTTATTTCGCGCGGCTGTTCGACAAAGTTCTTCATGTGAAAATGACTGGCCGACATAACGACAAAATCCAATTTTGCTTTCAATTCGTAAGTTATCCCGAATACGCCTGGGGATTGAGTTTCAGCCTCGCAGCCAACGAGTACCTCAATATCCCATTGACAAGCATGGACCATTTCATGCAGCCGTAAGTGAGCAGCGCCGTTCATCGACCTGTACCAGTCACTGGGGGCAACGGTATCGGATGCCCAGAGGTGATCGGCAAAACCTATTTTTTTTAACCCGTTTTCAGCCGAAATGCGGATTACGTTTTCAATTGTTTGTTCCGGACTCCGGCAACAACGGGATACGCTGGTATGTATATGCATATCAGAGTCTATCCGCATGATAAGCTCCGTTCAATATTTCTGTCGCAACTTCTTCCTTGAATATATGCTGATTCAAAATCGTATTTTCCGCAAAATGAGACCAAATTACTCAGGCCAATGGTTTTCATTGATAATTTCTCGTGAGTAACTTCGATTATTTTAAATTCAAACGGCATTTCACTCAAAGATGCGGTAGTTACATAATGGCGTTCGTCTTTCAGTAGGGTCATATTCATATGATTATGCGCCCCAAGAACTAATGAAGCATTTTTTAATACCGGCGCGAGCTTTTCGCACAAATCTCCCGATGGCGCGTCCAGTGATTCTGTCCCCCCGTGCTGTTCCGGCGGCATGCCATAGATCGGAGAGTGCATAACGACTATTTGAGTATGACAAGCCATTTCAATATGCGCAATTTGCTTCATCTGTTCTGGGAACAGCCATGGGACCAGCGGCTTTTCTAAATTCCAATAAGCCGGAATTTCGCACCAGTTGCATAATACTGCATCAATCTGTACCCCATCTTTGATCAAACGGAAATCAAATTTATTATCGGGGAAAAATTGCGTAGCATGTTCCAGCCACATCTCAAGAGAATTAGGAACCGTCAAATCATGGTTCCCAAGTACCAGATACGTTGGACAAGGCAGTTGGCTAAAGAAATTGCCAGCCTCGATAATTGATTCCGGAGTAGCCGCATCGATCATATCTCCGCCGTGAATTATAAAATCAATATCTTTAATTTCTTTTATTTTTCTCGCCAGGCCTTCTATTATTTCCTGAAAAAACCTCAGGTAACGCGGCTGCTTGCAATAACCGATATTATCGTCGCCGCCAATGTGCGTATCCGCTAAATATATGAATTTCATTTTTTATTCCCGATTATTCAGTCCTGAAAAGCGGCGCACCCGGAAAAAGTTCCGACTTTCATCAGTCCGCGCGGTTTTGAGTTTTGTTGTCTTTCCCGGTAATGTTAAAACTGAAGTGTATTTCCGGTTATTTTCCAGAAGTTGTTATTTGCCGTCAGTTTATTGCCGTCGGGCCCGGTGAATTCCAGCCCGAGATTGTAATTTCCCGCGGGGAGGAAATCCATTGCCAGCAATAAATCCATACCGGAGTTCAATTTGGTAAATTTTTTCTCGAAGATTTTATTTGCGGGATTCTGCGTCAATGAAAGCGCCAGCGCGCTTTCAGCCAGATATCCGGGAGCGGCATTGAGTCCGATATTGACTCCGAGATTCCGTTCCGATGCGGATAAGAGCATATTGTCAGCCTTCAAGTTCAAAGCCTGAGATTCCGAAAAAGAAAAAGGATAAGAAAAACCGTAAAAGATTCTGTCGGCCTTGTCCCGCACCGCTATATTCAGAAGTTGCTCCTTGACCGACGGCACGAGAGAAACCGGAACGGCTATTTCCCGTTCCCCGCCCGCCGCGATTTCCGCCGGAACTGAAATCGATTTTTTATTCGCGTTATCATAGCGGATATTTACGTCCACCGTCCTGGCGGTATTATCTTCATTTTTAATTTTTAATCCGACCGGACTGTTTCCCCACTGAGCGAGGAAAGAAAGCCCGGTTACGGTATATTGTTCCCCCCTGAAAATCAAGGAGCCCAAAGCTTGCATATCGTTGAAAGCTTTCGGACAGAATGACCACGAGCTGAGTTCCGGAGAAGCATACCGGTTCCGGCAAAAATTGACCTTCCAGAAATTGCTTTTCGCCTGGGCAATTGCCTTCAGCGGAATTTTTAATTCCGCCTGCCAGCGGTTTTTGCCCAGCACCGTCTTTACCTCCCATTCCAGGTTTGGATAGCGGATTACGGACTGAGCATAATTCCGCATCTGAACATGTTTCCGCCCCAGCGTGTTGAACACAAATTGAAAATAGGTGGTACTGTCCGGACAGGGAGACAGGAATACTTCAATTGAATCATCCATAATTACCGTGAACTGGTCAGTTAAGTATTTCTGCCGGATTTTATTCATTGCCGGTTCGCTGCAAATGAAAGCCAGATAGAGATTATCGTTATCGATGAGCAGCCGTCCGGAGGTTGACGCCGCCGGCGTTCCGTCGGTCTTGAACAAGCGGAAGTCATTGAACTCAACCGCCGTCTTCCAGCAGGCGTCATCCAATTTCCCGTCGATGACGGGAGAGGCAATTTCCGTCTGCCGGACAATCAGGGTTTTCCCGAAAGCCTCCCGGTACTGCGGCAGGTTCCCTTTATCGGGCGTCAAGGCCGCCGTTATTTCAGGTTTTTTGAAGGCCGCCGTATTTGAAACTTCCGTTTTGAGTCCCAGCAGCTCCAATATCAGGTCGGCAATAACACAACGGACTTTGGCAAGCGTGGCATTATCAAGTTTTTCTTTTGCTTTTCCCCAGGGCAGAGACTCGATCAGCGAAGTTATTTTCGTTTCGGCTTCCCGGGCTTTTTTACTGACTTCGGCGTTATCCGAA
>JAQUOK010000120.1 GCA_028717165.1 Victivallaceae bacterium
CATAGGCATGTCGTACCGCTTCCGGCGGAAAGGTTTTGCTGACGGCGATTAGCTTTATGCTTTCAGGATCGCGCCCGGCTTTCCGGGCGGCGGCGGCGATGCTCTCGCGTATTTCCCCAAGATTTTCCTTAATATATTCCATCAGTTTCAGTTATCAGTTTTAAATCAGTATTTTCATTCGGTGTTCAGATTTTTTATGCTTTGCTTCTGATTTTCTGTTCCGGCGGAAGAATAGTGATCTGGGTGTTCGGCGGGACGTCGGAAACGACCCAGGCATTACCGCCGATCACCGCGTTTTCCCCGATTACAATGTCGCCCAGTACCGTAGCTCCGGAATAAACCGTGACGCCGTCTTCAAGCGTGGGATGTCTTTTTTTGCCGCGGATTATCTGGCCGGATTCATCATGCGGGAAGCTTAAAGCGCCCAGGGTTACGCCCTGGTAAATTTTAACGTTATTGCCGATGACGGCGGTTTCGCCGATGACTACTCCGGTTCCATGGTCGATGAAAATCCCTTTTTTCAACCTGGCTCCGGGGTGAATATCTATGCCGGTAATCGTATGGGCGTATTCGCACATCATGCGGGGAATCAGCGGAACTTTCTTAATATAAAGGATATGGGCGAAACGCTGGATGGTGATCGCTTTTATCCCCGGATAACTCACTACGATCTCGTCTATCGACATGGCGGCCGGATCGCCGGCATAGGCGGCGGCGATATCGAGCTTCATGGTTTCACGGATTTCCGGGATGCCGTCGAGCAGGGCCTTTACCGCGTCCTCGGAAAGTTTGCCGATCCGGCAATGTTCGCAGTTTTCCTGGGCGCAGCGGTACTGGAACGAACGTATGACCTGGCTTACCAGTTCACAGTATATGGCGGTCAGCAGGTCGCCGATATTATAGGCGATAGTCTTAATGCTGAAATTTCCCATGCCGCTGAAACCGGGAAAAACCACTTCCATAAGTTTATCGATGACGTCGAGAATTTCCTGTTGCCGCGGCAGGTTGTATCCTTCGATATGATTTATGCCCTGAGTATCCTGATAGGTGGCGCAGATCCTGCCGACCAGACCGTCAAGATATTTGCCGGTTAAATTGGCATGCTCAGGAGAACAGCCGTGCTTTTTCATATTTTCACCTCTTATTCAGTTACCAGTTACCAGTTATCAGTTACCAGTTATCAGTTTTAAAGCATTCATTTTCAATTTTCAATTTTTAATTATTTATTCGATGTTTTGAACCTGTTCCCTGATTTTTTCGAGCTCGGTTTTGAATTTTACGATTATCGGGGTTACTTCACTGCCGGACGCCTTGTTGCCGAGGGTGGTTATTTCACGGAACATTTCCTGAAGTAAAAAATCCATGCCGCGCCCGACCGCTTCACCGTCGCTTTCCAGAAACTGTTCAAACTGCGCAAAATGACTGCGTAAACGGGTAAGTTCCTCGCTTACGTCGGAGCGGTCGACATAAAATATCAACTCCTTCAGCATGCGCTCGTCGTTCGCGTCAACCGGCAGGTTCTCATTTTTCAGCCGCTCCAGCAATTTCCGGCGGAGCTGTTCCGGAACATCGGCCGCCAGCGGAACAAGTGCATCAATGAGCGAGGTCAGTTCTCCGCACCGCTCTTTCAGGTCATCGCACAGTTGCCGCCCTTCGGTTTCACGCATTGCGACCAGCTTTTCCGCCGCCGCTTCGACCGTTTCGGCAAAAAGGACTTTTATTTCATTTTTTTCCATATCCGGGGGGACATTTTCCAGAACGCCCGGTATGTTCATCAGTTCAGAGACGGACCATGACGCCCGGTCGTTCATGCGGGTTTGTTGTTCTCTGCATTCGTCGGCAAGTTTTTCCAGCAGCGCCCGGTTGATCCTGAAGGATTTGAGTTTTTCCCGGTCATCAAGGTTCATAGACACTCTGGCCATAACCGTACCGCGGGAAATTTTTTGTTTGATGATCTGCTGCAGGAGCAGTTCAAAAGCGCTTATTTCATGGGGCAGATTGGCGCGGATTTCCAACTGTTTGCGGTTGACGCTCGATATTTCGACGCTGAAAGCTATCCCGAGTTCGGCATTCGCGGCATAAGCTTTGCCAAAACCTGTCATACTGCGCATAAATAACCTCTGGAACTTATTTTTTCGTTGTCGTTGTCTGTCCGGTTGCTTTCACTTCCTTAACCGCGGGCTGAGTTTCCCCTTCAACTTTTTTCTGCGGCTGATGAATTCTTTCCTGTTCTTCGGTTTCGGTAATATTCTGCCCGAAGGAGATCGGCGCAAGGAATTTTTCCCTTAATTCCGTAACGGTTGTTTCGCCGCCGAATACCGGACGCCAGCCGCCTAGATCCTTGGCGCCGGCCCCGCATACGAATGATTTATGTTCCGGCTTGATAGAGCTCCAGACAAAAGTGATCTGGACAAGCGATTTGACGCTTTCCTCCGAGAGTTTGATGCTTGCGAGTTTTGCTTTGTCAAATTTGTAGTCCGTTATGATGGTTTCCGGTACCTCAAAACGGATTATATTGCGCTGTCTGTCGGAAAGATAAAGGAAATTATTCATGGCGAAGAAGATTGCGGCGTTTCTGGCGGCGTGATACTTATGGGCCGGGGGATCATATCTTTTTATGATTACGCGGTTCGGCGTCCAGTCGCGTAAATGGTTGTCGCTTGCTCCGAATACCACATGGGCATTTTTTTCTCCGGGAAGAACCCAGGCTATGCAGACGTGGGAAATAGTGCCGCAAGTGGCTGAATTGCTGCTGTATTCGGGAAAAATAGGTGCGGCCATAATGACCGGTTTGTTGAATTTTATATATTCCTGTTGCGCCAGAGTCAGGCTTTTTTCTTCCTCCAGAATGAATTTCCTGGCCCGCTGGACCGCCCGGTCGCGATAATAGTCGGTTGTATTGCAGGCGCTGAAAACAAAAATAAACATGGTTAACGCCGCCGTTATCAAAAATAAACGAAACTTCATTTTATCAGGACTCTTTTGTTACTGGTTTTCCGGTACAATCTCAATTTCCATATAAAATATATCCTCAAAGCGGAGAATTACCAGTTGCACTGCGATAATATCCCGGGACAAACATGTTTTCGGAAAATTGCCTGCGTGGACGCGGTTTGTCTTTTGAGATTTACGGCCGGTTTCCCGCCCGCCATTTTTCGAGCAGGAATTTTGCGGATTTATTATCAGGTTCCAGCGCGGCCGCCTTTCTGAGCATGTTTATCGCTTCCTGAGCTTTACCGTTCAGGCGGAGAGCAACGGCGAGATTCAGCATTACTCCGGTTTTTTCCGGCGCCAGTTTATGGGCGGCGGTGAGATATTTCAGCGCCGCTTCCGGCTTTTTGTTTTGAATACAGATAACGCCCAGCGTATTCATTGCCTTGTCGTGCCAGGGAGCCTCCCGCAGGCATCTTTTCAGGTATTTCGCGGCGGCTTCCAAATCACCTTTTTTCTGCAGGAAACAGCCGTAATTATACAATACCGCAACATTTTCCGGGCCGTAGCGCAGGGCCTGCGCGAAATAATTTTCCGCCTGTTTATAATCGCCCCGGTTCGAATACTGGATAGCCAGATTCAAATAACCTTCGGGTTCATCCGGAGTACTTTTTATCGCCAGGCGGTAATACTGGGCGGCTTTTGCGGGCGAATCCGCTTCGCTTATGATACCGAGCAGATCATAAGCCCGGTAATTTATCGGGTCGAAATTCAGACAGGCATACAGATGTTTCGCCGCTTTTTTATATTTTTCCTGCTTGAAGTATGCTTCACCGTAGATGGAATCGGCCTCGGCCTGTTCTTTTTTCAGGTTCACAGGCGGGGAAGGAATGCTTACTGTCAGTATCGCGATCAGAAACCCGGCGGCGAATTTCAGCAGACTCTTACGTTCTTTACCGTGTTCCAGCAGATAATTCAGGGCGAAGGCGGCGAAGATAAAAAAAGCCGGATACATGGCCAGCCGGTAGCGTCCGCTCGTGACCGTAATCGTCTGCGCGGCCCAGTAAGCCAGGGTAAGCAGCAGAAAATGGCGGTACCTGAAAATACTTTCACGCCGCAGCAGAACCAGAAATATTCCGCAGATGCTCAATGAACCGAGCAGGATGAAAAGATATTTTCCGCTCCGCACGATACCGGTAAAGTACATTAACGGCGCCATGTCGGCCCCGGCGGTAAGTTCCCGGAAATTCCAGGCGTAGAAAGCTTTTTTGACTAAAAGCTTGAACTCTTCCGCAGGATTGCTCCAGATAAATTTCAAGGTCATATACGTAAAGAATTTGTCCTTGGAGATTCCCCGCTGCATACCGCCCGCCTCGCCCCATTTGTGAATGTTCGTCCATTCTTTGCCCGGACGTATGTAACAGGTACCGGTGGCGTTCGGATTGTTGCCGAGGTAAAGATTGAATCCGCTGTTCTGCTGAATGAGCACGAATTGTCCGGCTTTGCGGGAATTCTTTACGCATACCGGCGCAATAACCAGCAGAGATGCCGTTATAAATAAAAGCGGCGGCAGTATTTTTAGCTTGAGTCCGGTATTTTTCCGGAACAGCGCTGAAACCGCGAGCAGGACGGTTTCCAGTGCGATGAACAAAAGACATGTAGGGTGAGTGAGTGTCGCCAGTCCGGAACATATGCCGGCGGCGCCGGCCAGGGTAAGTCCATATTTTATCCTGCCGGAACTCAATTGATTTTCGGCCCGGTAGAGCAGAGCAAGCGTCAGGCAAAGCAGCGGCAGCAGGAGGCTCTCGCTTATCAGTTCTGAACTATAAAAGAGGAGCAGAGGATAGAAGGCCGCCAAAAGTAAGAATATCCACATTACCGCCGGCTGTTTCGGGGCGACGGAATTTTTGACAGTCCGGGCAAGCAGGACGAATCCGGCCAGAACCAGTACCGTCTGAAAAAACCTGATCAGGAACATCTTGAAAGAAAAAACATAGTAAAGCAGCGCCAGCAGGGCGGGATACAGGGGGGCGTGAATGTGCGGGCTCCCGGAATTGAATCCCCAGGCGAGCATTTCTCTGGCCCATTTATCGTATTCCTCAACATCCGGGCCGATAGTGACGGCAAACAGCGGGGACGCGCTGAACTGCCGCAGATAAATTACGCGCCAGGCCAGCGCCGCCAGCAAAAAAACGGAAAAAATTATTGTGTTGCGGGAAAATCTTTTCATTTATAATCCAATGTTCAGATTGAAAATTTTTGAAGATAAGATAATATTATATATCGATTTTAACAGCTTAAAGCGCAATTTTATGACAGAAAAAAAAGTAACAATTCAGAATAAGGCAGGAATTCACTGCCGTCCGGCAAGCGTCATTTTGAGCACAATCAGCAGTGATTTTCCAGGAAATACTTTTACCCTCTTTAAAGAAGGCGAGCCGCCGGTGGAATTGAACAGCATATTGAGTCTGATCTCGCTGGGCCTGCACTGCCGGAATGAAGCCGTTCTCAAGGTAGAAGGGCCGAATGAACAGGAAGCCTGCGATAAAATAGCCGGGCTGCTCGAAAATGAATTTGATTTCCCGCCCCGGGAATAGGATTTTACAATATTATGCTGAAAACTCTGTGTCTGACAATTATAATAATTGCCGTATCTTACCTGGTCGTTATCCTTATCCTGTTTTTCAGCCAGAAAAAGATGATTTTTTTCCCGTCGGGCAATATGGCCGGCACTCCGGCGGAAACAGGCGTCGTTTTTGAGGATGTTTATTTCCGCACCGGGGACGGGGTTACATTGAACGGCTGGTTCATACCCGCTGAACGCGCCGAATATACGGTTTTATTCTGTCACGGCAACGGCGGCAATATTTCCCACCGTCTTGATTCCATTGCGTTGTTCAATCAACTGCCCGCCGGTCTTTTTATTTTTGATTACCGGAGCTACGGAAAAAGCGGCGGAAAAATTGCGGGAGATGAGGATTTATACCGGGATGTCAAGGCGGGATGGCGCTATCTGACCGAAACCCGTAATATCGCGCCGGGGAAAATAATAATTCTCGGCCGTTCGCTCGGCGGCGCCATTGCCGCACATGCCGCCGCAGAAAATCCGGCCGGGGGCTTGATCCTGGAATCGACTTTTTCATCTTTACCGGCAATAGCAAAGAAAAAAATGCCGTGGGTCCCGGCATGGATGCTGAAATATAAACTGTCAACAATTGACAGTCTGGCGAAAGTAAAATGCCCGGTAATGATCATCGGCAGCCCTGACGACGAAGTTGTACCGTTTTGCTTCAGCAGTGAATTATTCGCCAAAGCCCCGGAACCGAAAATTTTTCTCAAGTTGACGGGCGGGCACGACGACTGTTATTTCCTGTGCCGGACGAAATATGTTTCGGCTTTGCGAAAATTCTTTGAAATTGTCGGTAAACAGTAGTACTTTAACATTTTGCATGAATTTATATAATCAGGTTTACAAATATGAATACGGAAGAAAAAAAGGCTGAAGCTGTAGATTTTATCCGGGCGATAGTCGCCGAAGATATTAAAAACAATAAACACGGCGGACGGGTAGAGACCCGCTTCCCTCCAGAACCTAACGGTTATCTCCATATCGGACACGCCAAAGCCATTTGCATTGACTTTAAAATAGCCGAAGAAAACGGCGGAGTCTGCCATTTGCGCATGGACGATACCAATCCCACCAAGGAAAATATGGAATACGTCGAATCCATAAAAAAAGATGTGAAATGGCTTGGTTTCGATTGGGGAGAACATTTTTATTACGCCTCCGACTATTTCGAACAGATGTACGAATACGCCGTCGAGCTTATAGAAAGAGGTAAAGCCTACGTCTGTGATCTGTCTCCCGAAGAATGGGCGGAACATCGCGGCACCCTCACTGAAGCCGGAAAGCTTCCTCCCGGACGCGAGCGTTCAATTGAAGAAAACCTGGAACTTTTCCGGCAGATGCGTGCCGGAAAATTCGAGGACGGTTCAAAAGTCCTGCGCGCTAAGATTGATATGGCTTCGCCGAATATCCATATGCGGGACCCCGCCATTTACCGTATACGCCGTTACCATCACTATCTCCTCGGTGATAAATGGTGCATCTATCCGATGTATGACTTTGCGCATTGTCTTGAGGATTCGATCGAAAATATCACTCACTCGTTTTGTACGCTGGAATTCGAAATTCACCGGCCGCTCTATGACTGGGTGTTGGACGCGCTTGAACTCGAAAGCCACCCGCAGCAGATAGAATTCGCCCGTCTCAATTTGAACTACTCCGTCATGAGCAAGCGTAAGCTGCTTGAACTCGTGCAGGGAAAACTGGTTAATGGCTGGGACGACCCCCGCATGCCGACGATCAGCGGCATGCGGCGGCGCGGTTATACCGCCAAGGCGATCCGCGATTTCTGCGATATCATCGGGGTTACCAAGTTCAACAGCCTGACGGACGTAGCGCTGCTCGAACATTGCGTCCGCAACGATTTGAACAAGGCGGCTTCGCGTTATCTGGCGGTAATGAATCCGCTCAAAGTCGTTATCGAAAATTTTGCTGAAGATGCGGTTGAAATGCTTGACGCGGTGAACAATCCCGAAGATCCGGCAGCCGGCGGCCGCAAAGTCCCGTTTGCGCGGGAACTGTATATCGACCGGGATGATTTTATGGAAGATCCTCCGAAAAAGTTCTTCCGCCTGGCTCCCGGATGCGAAGTCCGTCTGCGTTACGGCTATTTCATTACCTGCAGGGAAGTCATAAAAGACGAAAACGGTGAAATCGTGGAATTGCGCTGTACTTACGACCCGGAAACCCGCGGCGGCAGCGCTCCTGACGGACGCAATGTCAGGGGGACTATTCACTGGGTATCCGTTAAACACGCGGTAAAAGCGGAAGTCCGCCTTTATGACCGTTTATTTCTCGCAGA
>JAQUOK010000121.1 GCA_028717165.1 Victivallaceae bacterium
GTCACGGCTGTCCGCAGCCGTGCGTCCCGCAAGGTTACGCCCCTGGGGATAGGGGCGGCTGCATCGTTTTCCATGTTGCCCAAGCCAAAGGTGCAGGGTAAGGCGCAGAGGGGCCTTGGTGGGCTAGAAGCCCACCAAAAAAAAGAAAGCGCAAATGGCCGGAAATAAGAATGTAGATTTTATGGCACAAAGTGCAGAAGATGCCAAAAAGTGTCCTCTCGGTTTATTTGCGCTTGTAAATTATCAGCTTGCGCCTATCGTAAATACGAAATTCAAGTTTGGGAAATTAAATGATTGATTTAAGCGGAACATTATCTTATCTGCCTGGCGGCAAGGTTAAAGAACTGGAACTGATAACCCGGCGGATAATCGATACCGGAAAAGCGGAGATCATTCTTCTTTACGGTTCGTATGCCAGGGGAAATTACCGGGGCCAAGAGTGACTATGACATTCTGGCGATAAGTTCAGATATTAATTCCCGGAATGCGCTGCGCTCGAAATTGTCGGGATTGTTCGATGATATCGAAATGTCCGTACAGGTGATCGCTGAAGAGATCGGTTTTGTGAATAGAAAACTTGCGGATAACCAGTTCTTTTTTACCGATATAAAACGCGAAGGCAAAATCCTTTATGATTCCGGCAAATATAAATTGTCTGTCCCGAAAGATATGTCTCCGACCCATAGACGGGAAATTGCGGAAGAAGATTTTAAAATGTGGTTTGGAACAGCGAAAAAAATATTGGACTCGGTAAGAAGTGATGCCAGACTTGCTGCGTTTGATCTTCAACAGGCAGTAGAAATGTGTTATAAAACTGTAGAAATGGTTTTCAGCCATTACATTCCTTATGAGCACCGGTTAATAATTTTAAGGGAACGCGCGGCAAAATTTGATGACCGGATAAAAGAAGTTCTGCCTTATGAAACCAGGGAACAGCAGGAATTATTCAATCAACTGGATCTTGCCTATATCGGGGCGCGTTACATGAGTGAAAATGAGTTTTCAGTAAGTAAAAAACCATTAACTTACTGGACCCAAGAAGCAAAGAAAATGCTTGATTTGACCGAAACGATCTGCCGGGAAAAAATTGAGACGCTGAAGATTATTGAACAGGAAGTGAAATTATAGTATGAATTTGCACGGCCTTGATTTGCCGGTTTTAGCAAGTTATATTAGGAATGAAATCTAAATAGTGGAGATTTAAATAATGACTATGTTTAAGGAAATCGAAAACAAGGCAATGCAGTTGACGTCTATGGAGCGGGGTCACCTTGTTCATGATTTAATTCTCAGCTTTGACCGGGCCGACAACTATCCTGATGACTACGAAAAAGAAATTCAAAGAAGGATAACAAATATTAAATCCGGAACGGCAAAAGGGACTCCCGCTAATCAGGTTTTCTCATTTATTGAGAATAAACATGTATGAAAAAAGTAATATTTCTTGAAGAAGCAAAAGCGGAACTTATAAACATCGTTGATTATTATGAACAGATTTACTCTGGTCTGGGTTTGGATTTTGAACAGGAGGTTAAAAAAGTTCTTGATTTAATTGTAAAATTTCCTGACGTTTGCCCGGCGCTTAAAGATGGCACTAAACGTATGTCAACGCATCGTTTCCCGTATCAAGTGATATTTTCTCTTCCGGAACCGTTCTCTGGATTATAGCTGTAGCACATCATAAAAGGTTTCCAGCTTATTGGAAAGACAGGTTAAAATCCGAGTTGGAAACTCGCTGAAAAAGCCGAAGTAAAGCTATTGGAAATACTGTATGAACTTAAAAACTGAATTTTTTCTGGCCAGACGCTATTTGCGGCCTAAACGGAACGCGGTTTCCGTGATTACCTGTATTTCGGTGATCGGCGTACTGCTGGGCGTCGCGGTGCTTATCGTGGTGCTTTCCGTTATGACCGGTTTTACCGACCTGATGCGGGAAAAACTCCTTGCGGTCGGCGCTCACGTCCAGATCGACAGCCCTTATTATAAATGCATTCAGCCCGACCGCGCCGTCGACGCTTTAAAGGCCCATCACGCCCGGCCGGCTGCAATCGTCAATTCCCCGGCCCTGCTGCAATACAACCGGCAGCTTCTGCCGAAATACATAATGGGCGTATATCCTGAGCAGATCGACAAACAGATGAATATCAAAAAAATGCTGATTGCCGGGAAATTCGAACTCAGGAAAAATGAAATCGTCATCAGCCGGTATACCGCTTCTCAGCTCGGACTCCGGCTCGGCAGCAAAGTGCTTGTCCATTCTCCCGAAAAACTTCTCAAACTGGTTGATTTCAAAAAGGACAACCGGATTGTCATGAAAAAAACCGATGAAGTCTGTCTGCCCTCGGAATTTACCGTTGCGGGAATCTACTCGCTCGGAAAAAGGGATTTTGACGCGTCGGTAATGTTCATCAGTCTGGACGATGCTGACGATCTCTTTCTTTTCGACTGGGGCATGGCTACCGCCGTTTACGGCTGGATAGACAATCCCGACAATATCGACGCCCTGGCGGAAAAATTGCGGGATGAGCTGCCGGGAACCAGGGTGCGCACCTGGAAAGATCTGAACGAGGATCTGCTCAATGTCCTGATGGTGGAAAAAAACATGATGTTCTTCCTGCTGATCTTCATTGTTCTGGTGGCGGCGTTCAGCATTACCAACACCCTGATTACCATGGTCTTTCAAAAAACCCGTGAGATCGGGCTGCTGAAAGCCCTGGGGGCGACTTCCGCCATGGTCATGAGGATTTTTATTCTGCAGGGCATGTTTGTCGGGATTGCCGGCAGTCTGCTCGGTACCCTGACGGGGGGCGTGGTGATTTACTGGCGCAACAGCATTCTGCATTTTTCCTCCAGCGTCCTGAAAATAAACCTGTTTCCGCCGGAGTTTTATTATTTTGACGGGCTTCCGGCTAAAATAATTGTCGGAGACGTTTTGATCGTAATCGCGGTGACCATAGTTCTGTGTACGGTCGGCGGCATAATTCCCGCCTGGCGCGCCGCAAAACTGGATCCGGCAAAAGCCCTGCGTAACGAATGAGGATAAAAAATGACGGCAAAAAATGATATACATATCGAGGCGCGGCAGGTTTCCAAATCCTACTTCATCGGAAAAAAGGAAGTCAGAGTCCTCCAGGACGTGAACTGGCGGATAAAGCGCGGTTCCTGGACCGCACTTCTGGGCGCTTCCGGGAGCGGCAAGACGACTCTCCTGAATCTTCTGGGTACGCTGGAAAGACCGGATGCCGGGAATGTCATCTGCCAGGGGATCGACTATAAAAATCTCTCGAACCGCCAGGCGGCGAAATTCCGGACGAGTTCCATCGGTTTTATATTTCAGTCCTATCAAATGCTGCCGGAATTGACGGTACTGGAAAACGTCGCCCTGCCGGCAATGATCAACTCTGTTTCCGGCGGCGAATACAAACGGCGGGCGGAAGAGCTGTTATGCAGGGTCGGCCTTGCCGACCGTCTGAAACACCGTCCCGATGAGCTTTCCGGCGGCGAACAGCAGCGGGCGGCGATAGCGCGGGCCCTGATAAACAAACCCTCTCTGATCCTGGCCGACGAACCGACCGGCAATCTGGATTCCAAAACCGGGACAGGTATCCTTGACCTTTTCCGGCAGCTTCACGATGAAAGATCCGGGCGTACGATCATTATGATAACTCATGATGAGAAAGTCGCTTCTCTTTCTGACTCCATAGCGACCCTTGCCGACGGCAGGATAATGGTATAATAGTCGTTACTGAAAAAGTCTATTTTGCTCCATAATCGGGGCAGTAAAGCCGACGCTTACAGTTGTACGCGCACCTGAAACTAACGAAGAGTATGGACAAAAGAAACTGTTTGCGCTTTCCTCTCCTTTTTTGGTCGGCCCCCCCTCTTCTGCGCCTTACCCTGTACCTTTATCTCTGCTTTGCGTCTGAAATCCAAAGCGCTTCGCGCAAAAATAACTGAGGAATCCGTCTGCGCTAGAAAGCAAATTGGCATAAAGCTTATTTTTCTTCGTAAGTGCCGGTAATGGAAGCCTGGGCCAGAATTTTTCCCGCCAGTAAACGCAGCAGGGCTTTTTCGGACAATTTCTGCTTTGGCGGCTTAATGCCTGCCTTCTTCAGCGCATAAATCGTAAAAACGTATTGGTGAACACCGGTTCCGGGCGGGGGCATCGGGCCTCCCCAGCCTTTCAGTTTGAATGAATTCTGCAATTCCGTTGCCCCTTTCGGCATGCTGCCGCAGGAAGCTTCCTCTTCAAGCGAGCTGACTTTTTCCGGAATATTGATCACCATCCAGTGTACCCAGCGGTGTGCTACCGGATGAATATCGATACAGGTTATGACAAATGATTTGGTTTCCGGGGGCGCGTTGAACCAGCTGAGCTGGGGAGAGGTGTTATCGCCGCCCGCAGCTTTAGTAAATTCTGTTGGGATCGCACCGTTATTTTTGAAGCTTTTTGAGGTAAGCGTGAAACTTTTCGTTTCGGCAAAAGCCATTCCCGAAAATATAAGCGATAATGCAACCGCCATGAAAAATTTTTTCATAATTACCTCGTTAAAAATAATTGAATTCCGTCAATTCTTTTCATTTTACATTATCGCAGTGGATTTGTCAATAGTTTTAATTTCGAGCAGTATTTTATTACGCTTTTTTATGAGCACGAACAACATTTATTGCCGGCGCTTTCGGAGAAACCGCCCTGCCTCGTTAATAATGAAAGAGACGTACAGCAACCGTTACTTCTGCATATTATAGACGTTCTGGTGGTATTCCTGCAGCGTACAGACTTCCAGCTGGCTGAATTTCTGTTGATCCTTTATCCCTCCCACTGCGGCGGAAAGCCCGGCGAGAGTAGTGGTTATCGGGATGCCGTTGATAACGGCTTTGGAACGCATCTGGATCTCGGCGACCATCGCCTGCGCGCCGTTTTCAGTAGTATTGATAATCCACTGGACCCGGTGTTCATTGATCAGGTCAAGCATGTTCGGACGTCCTTCCGAAATTTTGTATATTGCGTTGGTCGGGATGCCGTTGTCGTAAAGCATCGTCGAAGTTCCGCAGGTCGCGTAGATCGAAAATCCCATTTCAACCAGTTCCTTGACCAGTCCTATCGCCGGTTCCTTGTCTTCATTCCGCAGGGAAACACAGATATTTCCGCTGAGCGGCAGGGAACTTCCGGCGGCCAGCTGGGATTTCAGATAGGCCAGATTGCGGTCATAATCCAAACTCATGACTTCTCCGGTGGATTTCATTTCCGGAGTCAGTATAATGTCGACGCCAGGGAACTTGATGAAGGGAAATACCGCTTCCTTGACCACGGTATACGGGATATCTATTTCTTTAGTAAAGCCGATCTCCTTCAGGGTTTCGCCCATCATGCAGCGGGCGGCCATGCGGGCCAGCGGCCAGCCGATAGCCTTGCTGACGAAAGGCGCCGTCCTTGAGGCCCTGGGGTTGACTTCCAGGATATAAATTTCATCGCCCTTGACCGCAAACTGAATATTCATCAGTCCGCAGACATGTAATTCCCGCGCCAGGTCATAAGCGTGCCGGTGGATCTGGGCGATCGCTTTTTCCGAAAGGTTCGCCGCCGGGATGATTCCCGCAGAGTCGCCGGAATGAATTCCCGCCAGTTCAACGTGTTCGATTATGGCGCCGACAACAACATCTTTGCCGTCGGAAATACAGTCCACATCCAGTTCGATGGCATCGATCAGGAAACGGTCCAGCAGAATCGGTTTCCCGGGAGAAATGGACTCCGCTTCTCCGACATATTTACGCAAATATTTTTCCTTGTAAACAATGACCATGCCGCGCCCGCCGAGCACAAAAGAAGGGCGCACCAGCAGCGGATAACCGATTTTATCGGCAACCTCCAGGGCTTCCTCGACATTTGTCGCGATCCCGTTCGGCGGCTGTTTGATCTGCAGTCTTTCCGCCAGTTCCTGGAAGAAATCGCGGTCTTCCGCGGCGTTGATGTCTTCGGGGCTGGTGCCGATGATTTTCGCCCCGGCCGCCTGCAGCTGATCCGCCAGGTTCAACGGCGTCTGGCCGCCGAACTGAACGATTATGCCGTCACAGTTTTCGCGCTCGTAAACATGCATGACGTCTTCCAGGGTCAGCGGTTCAAAGTAGAGTTTATCGCTGCTGTCATAGTCGGTGGAAACCGTTTCCGGGTTGCTGTTGACCATAACGCACTCATGGCCGGATTCGCGCAGGGCAAAGGCGGCATGTACGCAGCAGTAGTCAAATTCGATACCCTGTCCGATACGGTTCGGGCCGCCGCCCAGCACCATAATGGATTTTTTGCCGTTGCGGTCGCGTACCGGTTCGGTCCGTTCGCCGTAAGTCGAATAGTAGTAGGGGGTTATGGCTTCAAATTCCCCGGCGCAGGTATCGACGGTCAGGAAAACCGGCTGGAGGCCGACTTTTTTACGGGCCTTCCAGACCGAAGTTTCGTCGCTGTTCAGAATAAAGGCCAGTTGGCGGTCGGAATAACCGAATTCTTTCGCCTGCCGGAAAAGCTGCAGGTCTTTACACAGGCCTTCCAGGTTTCCGGCGGAAGCTATTTCATCTTCAAAGGCCGCCAGTTCCGCCATGTGCCTCAGGAAATAAGGGTCTATCTTCGTCAGTTCAAATATTTTTTCAGCCGTGTAGCCGCGTCTGAAAGCCGCACGGATCACGAAAACCCGGTCGCTGTGAGGCCGGATCATTTCCGCCTCCAGCTCTTCGTTGCGCATCGACTCGAATTTTTCGTCTTTGCCGTCCGCTCCGAAACCGGCGCGTCCGGTTTCCAGGGAACGCAGGGCTTTCTGGAAAGACTGTTTGAGGTTCCTGCCTATGGACATCGCCTCGCCGACGGACTTCATCTGGGTGCCGAGGGTGGAATCCGCCTGTACGAATTTCTCGAACGTGAATCGCGGAACTTTGGTGACGACATAGTCCAGGGCCGGTTCGAAACAGCTTGGGGTTTCGCCGGTAATGTCGTTGAGTATTTCGTCGAGGGTATACCCTATCGCCAGCAGAGTGGCTATTTTTGCGATCGGGAAACCGGTGGCTTTCGAAGCCAGCGCGGACGAACGGGAAACCCGGGGGTTCATCTCGATAATAACCCGCCGCCCGGTATTCGGTTCAACCGCCCACTGGACGTTGGAACCGCCGGTGGCGACGCCGATGGCTTCCATTACCGCCAGACTGGCGTCGCGCATTTCCTGGTATTCGCGGTCGGTCAAAGTCTGGATGGGAGCGATCGTAATCGAGTCCCCGGTATGAACCCCCATAGGGTCAAGGTTTTCGATCGAACAGACTATTACCGAATTGCCTTTTTTATCCCGCATCACCTCCATTTCGAACTCTTTCCAGCCGAGCAGGGATTCCTCTACCAGTACTTCGTGATTCTGGCTGGCGTCGAGGCCGCGGGTAACGATTTCTTTGAATTCTTCCGGGTCATGGGCGATCCCCCCGCCGGTGCCGCCAAGGGTGAAACCGGGGCGGATGATCAGCGGCCAGGAACCGATTTCAACCGCAATTCTTTCCGCTTCATCGAGGGAATGCGCCGAATCCGAACGGGGAAGTTCGAGCCCGATTCCCTGCATGGTTTTTTTGAACATATCGCGGTCTTCGGCTTTTCGGATGCTGTCCGCGTCTGCGCCGATCAATTCAACCTGATAACGTTCGAGAATACCGCCTTCGGCCAGTTTCATGGCCAGATTGAGGGCGGTTTGTCCGCCGAGCGTCGGCAGCAGGGCATTGGGACGTTCCCGCCGGATTATTTCCCGGAGAATATCCACTGTCA
>JAQUOK010000122.1 GCA_028717165.1 Victivallaceae bacterium
CCCGCGTCACAAACAAAGACAAGGCTAAAAAATAAGGATTTATTATTATGCCACGTATAATAGGTGTAGATATTCCTGGTAAAAAAAGAATCGAATATGCTTTGCGCTATATTTACGGCGTAGGACCGGCAAAAGCTCTGGAAATTATTGAAAAGGCCAAGATTTCCCGCGAAATCAAAGCTGATGATTTAACAGATGAAAATATCGCCGCCATCACCAGTCTGCTGCAGAATGAACTGCTGGTGGAAGGTGATTTGCGTCGTGCCGTAGCCGGAGACATCCGTCGCTTACAGGCAATTCACAGTTACCGTGGAACCCGTCATCGTCGCGGCCTGCCGTGCCGCGGTCAACGCACAAAAACTAACGCACGTACTCGTAAAGGCAAAAAAGCCACAGTCGGCGCCATCCGCGACAAAACTCAACGTCGTCTGGCTGCAAGCGGTTAGTAGGTTGCTTATCAAAATCAGTAAAAATTGGAATACATTATGTCTGAAGAAAAAGATACTAAAGTTGAAGTTACTGAAACAGTCGAAGAAGCAAAAGCTTCCCAAGCTGCAGAAGCTGCTGAAACCGTTGCTGAACAGTCGTCTGAGACTAAAAAGCAGCGTTCGAAAAGCGGGCGCTATGTGCCCGCCGGCATTGCTTTCGTTCACGCGACTTTCAACAATACGAAAGTTACCTTTACCGATCTGCATGGTAATGTCCTTTGCTGGTCAACCGGCGGCAAGAACGGTTTTAAAGGTTCCCGCAAGAGTACGGCTTACGCCGCTCAGGTTATCGCCGGCGACGCCGCGAAGCGCGCGCAGACGCTGGGAATGAAGGAAGTGGAAGTTCGAATCAAAGGCCCTGGAGCCGGACGCGAATCCGCAGTCAGGGGCATCGCCGCCGCGGGATTGGAGATTAATGCGATAAAAGACATTACCCCGGTTCCTCATAACGGCTGCCGTCCGCCGAAACGCCGCCGTATCTGATGACGGCAGTTGATTATTGTTAATTAAATTTATGTAAATAAACAATATACTGGAGGAATAAATATGACTGTTGCATCGGAATTTCCAATGCCCCAGCGCATCGTTATTGACGAGGCTACAGCTACGGAAAAGTACGCCAAATTCACGGTCTCCCCGTTCATGAGCGGTTTCGGGCATACTCTCGGCAACGCTTTACGCCGGGTACTTCTGTCTTCAATGGAAGGCGCGGCGATCAGCGCGGTCCGTATTGATGGAGCTTTTCACGAGTTTTCATCGCTTCCGAACGTGATCGAAGATGTTACGGAAATAGTCCTCAACCTCAAAAACGTCCGCGTAAAGTTGCACAGTGAACAAAGCAAGACTTTGGAAATCGTCAAAAACAAAGCCGGCGCCGTTACTGCCGCCGATATCGTTACGGACGGTACAGTTGAGGTACTCAACCCTGAACAGATTATCTGTACGCTGGATAAAGATGTTCCGTTCCGCGCGGAAATCGATATTATCCGCGGACGCGGTTACCTGCCGGTAACCAAAACCCAGAATTCCGGTTCACGGCCGATCGGTTCCATCGCGATTGATTGTTTGTTCAGTCCCGTTACCCGCGTCAACTATCATGTCGGCGCCGCCCGTATCGGTGAAGAAACGGAAATGGACAGCTTGGAACTCGAAATCTGGACGGATGGACGCATAGCTCCAGAGTCGGCTCTGGAAGTATCCGCCCTGATCCTCAAGGATCATTTGAAACCCTTCCTCGGCGGACAGGCTGACGAAGAAGACGTCCTCTCAAAAATGACTGATGAAGAACTTAAACTGTTCAAGGTACTGTCGCAGGACGTTGAAGTGCTCGATCTGTCGGTAAGGGCGATGAACTGTCTTAACAACGCCAACATCAAATTGATCGGTGAGCTCTGCAGCAAAACTGAAAGCAGAATGCTCAAATACCGTAATTTCGGTAAGAAATCACTTGATGAAATCAAAGAAAAAATCGAAAGTCTCGACTTATCTCTCGGCATGACCTTAAGCGAAAACCTGATGGCCGCTATTGAAGCGGAAAGCGAAGCTATCCGAGTCGAAGACGAGGAGGATAAATAATGCGACACAAGGTACACACCTTCAAGATCGGCCGCACCGGCGCTCACCGTCAGGCCATGCTGGCCAATATGGTCAGCAGCCTTATTGAGCACGGGGAAATAACGACCACGCTCACCAAGGCAAAAGAAGCCCGGCGTTTTGCCGACAAAATGATTACTTTAGGCAAAAAGGGCGATCTGCACCGTCGTCGCCTGGCCGTATCCAGACTGCGTGATAAAACTGCGGTAAAGAAGCTTTTTGATGAAATCGCTCCGCAGTATGCTGAACGCGACGGCGGTTATACCCGCATCGTCAAGCTCGGCCACCGGTCCGGCGACGCCGCGGAAATGTGCATTCTGCAATTTGTGGAAAGTGATGACGCCGTGAAAAAATCCGCTAAACCCAAAAGAGCTAAAGCTCCGAAAGAAGCGCCTAAGGCGGAAGAAACCAAGAAAGTCAAAACGGAAAAAGCTGAAACTGCTGAAGAAGCCAAGGCGGAAGCTGTTGAAAAAACCGAAACTGCTGAAAAACCTGAAGCGGAAGAAGCGAAATAAACTTCGCAAGTTTTCTAATTTCCAAGCCCCGGTCAATCCGGGGCTTTTTTTATGCCATAAATCGGGTTCTCTTTGCGGCCCGCTTGCATTATGTCGATTTTTGCTAAATTTCAGGCAATTGCGTTATGTACCAGTTTGAGTAAGGTAACAATATCAAAAACCGGTAATCCTGTCAATTTTCTGATAACTGCCGAACACGGCGGCAGATCCGTGCATTCCAAAACGACAGCCCCAATGTCAGGATTATCCGCAACCAGTTTTCGGGCAACATCCGTTACTTGCTGAACGAACAAATCGGTATCAGGAAGATAATTCGGATTATTCCTCAACTCAGCGAATTCTCCCACTTTTGCCACTTCCGCGATCCGCAGCGGGATACATTCCGAAATACCGGTATTGGCGAAATGTTCCCGCGTCAAATACCGCTTTTCCGCAGTTATTATACCAATGGCTTGTTCTCGTCCCAGCGAGCGGTGAACCATAGGCACCTGAATCAGACTGGAAGCAAATACCGGAATATTTACAGCCGCTGCCAGTTTTTCCTGAAAGAAGGCGTTAAAACCACAACTCGTACTGACAGCTTTTATTCCTTCCCTCTCCAGGAAACGGGCAGCGTTAATCATGTTTTCCAAAACTGACGGGTCCGGGCTTTCGACGACAGTTTTGTAGTTTGCCCCTTTTACTCTTTCTATTCTCAGAGGGAAATCAAAGGTCACGGGATTCAGAATATTGCCTGGCATTTGCTCCAAATGGGATAACGTGTCCGAACTGTCGCCATCCCATGCAAGCACTCCAATTAATGCTTCTTTCATATTTGTTGTTTTCCCCTTTATGTAGTCGTTACTGAAAACCTAATTATTTAAAAGTTTTTCAGTAACGACTATGTAAACTTGGGCCAGGGCGGGTTATTACTGGTATTCATATTATCATGGTGGTCTCGCTGATTTCTATTCGCCGTTTCGCCAATTCCGTTTTAAATAATTCATAGGGTATGTCATTGACCGGCGATAAGATTCCCCTTTTACACAATTTTCCTGTACCCAGCATGGACGCGCCTATGGCGGCAGTAAAACCCACTGTTCTGGTCATTGCCGTTAAACCTGTGCCCGGATCGCGTTTATCAATAATCTGATATACGGATCTGACTTTTTTCCCATCCTTTTTGCCCACTACCTCAATGCGAACAAGCACAATATCACGCTCGTCGTCTTTGTATTGAATCTGATCTTTCAGCGCATTCGCCAAATATTTTTTACGGTCAACTTCGGTTTCCCCAACCCTTACCGTCCCATTATCGAGTAACCCCAGTCTTACCAGCGTATACCAGAATTTGCAATGCCCTGGCCAGCGTAAAACATAACGTCCCATATTCTTCAAATTCGCCGCATCCAGGCCAAGCAGATCAATATATTTCGTTATATCTCCATTAGGAAAGGCTTCAAGTTTTCCCAGTCCGTCCACGTTGATTTCATGAATATTTTCCCTGGCAAACATTTCGTTTTCCGGAATATTTACCAGCATGCCGTTGCGAACAATTCGCCCGGCGCGTTTATACGAATTCAAAACGCCTTCAAAGGACCAGGTAATTTTGTACTTGATAGGATTGTTTGCCGCTGCGGGCTCAGGAAACCCCGCACCGTAGCTTATTACTTCCTCCACGTCCTCAACCGAACGTACAGCCTTGCCTAAAAGGACAAGGTCGAGTCCGGGATCCATTCCGAATTCAGGCAATATCGTCACGCCTTTTTTCTCTGCTTCACCCGCCAGTTCCATAACTTCCGGAACTGCATAAAAAGTGTTGACCAAAGGCACTTTGTTTTCTACGGATATTCTCGCAACTCTTCCGGCAAAAGCCGGAGGGAGCAAATCTATGACCACATCAATGTTATTGGCGATTAAGGTTCTGAGATTTTCCTCTGACGAAGCATCTGCTTCTGCAGCAACTGCTTTGCCGCCATAGTTTCCGGCATTTATATGACTGGTTACCGCTTCACGGTTTACATCAGCCGCCACGATTTTTGAAACCTGCGGATTATGGAACAAATCATACAGAGCCGCTTTCCCCTGCATGCCAACGCCTAACAACAAAACGTTCATTTTTATTATCTATTGGGTAAATGATTTTCTTATTTTCTTAAACTGCCGTCGTCAGTTACGACCTCCCGGTTACAGATCCTGACTGTCTATTTAATTGTCAGCCCACCATTCCCAGCTTAAAAGTTGAGTTGTTTTCAAAACTTGCACATGGCCGTCAATCATGACGAAATTAGGATTGGAATTATGTCGCATTATTGCCGGGCAATATACGGAGTCGCTGTTTGTTTTTGTAATATAATTAACCGGATCGTTTGAAAAACGATGATAGCCTTGTCCATCACCGGCAAAAATCAACGATGTCGTTTTTTTGACCAGGTTGAGTTTCTTGGGCATTCCCGTGTTGGATTGTATATAATAATTGATGCTGTACGGCATATTGCAATAGTATCCGTAAGCCTTTCCGGAAGTAGTATAACCGGACTCATTGGTAACCGGCGACGGCAATGTTTCCGCCCAGTTTCCGGAATAGATCGAGTCTACAGCCGGGTCAACCAGGATATTGGGATTCTTATGGTAGGATTCAATTCCATCCAGCCATAACCGGTAATCCGTCTTTCTTGCGTCAGCCGCACTGGTAGTCCAGGCCGGAACGATATAACCGCCATAATCATCTGAATACATTGTAGAACTGGTTCCCACCTGTTTCAGGTTCGAAGTACAGCTGATTGCGTTTGCTTTCTGTCTGGCGCTGTTTAAAGCCGGCAATAATATTGCCGCAAGAATTGCAATAATAGCTATAACTACGAGAAGTTCTATAAGCGTAAAATAATGTTTCCCATGCTTTTCCATTTTTTACTCTCCTTTTTCGGTTGTAAAGTTGTTTCAATATGAGCGCCTGAACACAAATATTCCGACATATTATTTTATTTGTGACTTATCATCCTGAAAAGTCTTGGCTGCAATTAATTTCAAACAGCCATTTAACCCGCTTTCATTATTAAATGTTAATTTGCATAGTTTCTTTTATAGTCTGCAGGACTAATAGAGTCTGACTGTCTCGAACCCATTTAATTTTACCGAGTTTTTTTATCAATGCGGTATGTTGCTGAGTATTGGCGACTTTGGCTTTAACCAGATAACAAAAATTGGCGGCCATGAAATGGACTTCCATTACTTCCGGCAAAAGCGCTATTTTTTCCCCTGCGGTTAATTCTCCCAAGGCTTCATCCGAATAAACCATAATGAATGTTGTCATATCAAGCCCTGCCTCTGCGGCGTTTATCCGGGTTTCATATGCCTCAATAATTTTCGCATCCTCAAGTTTACGAATACGACGCAACACTGCTGATTGAGCCATATTAAGCCGTTGCGCAATTTCAACACAGGTTATTCTGGCGTCGCATTGTAAAAAATGTAAAATTTTTCTGTCTGTTTCATCAATCATTTTGCATATTTCCACTATTTTGTTTTCTTAAATTAGAATTATATTGCATAAACAGCAAAAAAGCAAGCATTAAATTCGAAAATATCTAAAAATACGAAAAATAAAGTAAAAAAATAATGAAAACCATCGCAGAACCCGGTTTCATAACCCGGAAAATAAAAAACATCGGGTAATTACAAAGAAAAGAATCTCCCTCCCCCGGCTGGGCCAGATTTAAAAATGCGCGATTCGGCAGGAAGTTGTGAACTCTGACGGAGAAAGTTTAAATTTCTTTTTGAAAAGTCTGCTGAAATAATGAATAGAATGAAAACCGCATCGAAGCGATGTTTCAGAAACAGAATATCCTTTCGAAAGAAAAATTTTTGCCATTTTTAATCTGTAGTTTATGAGAAAATCAACCGGAGAAGATTTCAAATATTGATTAAAAAGTCTGGAGAAATATGTGTAACTGAAACCGGAATGTCTGGCCATATCCTCAAGCGTCAGGTTTTCGTTAAAATGAATTTCGATATACTTTGAAGTTTTAACTATTGCATTAAAACCTGGTGATTTTTCCTGTACCAGATTTCCACGTACTGAATCAAAAAGTATGTCAATAATATTGAATAGTATTGATTTTATTAAGATAGAACACCCAGCCTTTTTGAAAGTATAGACTTGTAACAGTTTATCAAAAAGATTATCCAAATCAGTTTGATAGTATAAGCTTAATTTTCTAGGCCATTCGCATATGAAACTCTTTTCAATATCCTCGTTATTATCTTTGAAAATATCCAGATGGAGGGCGTATGTACTGAATTGTGAATTATCATCATTTTTTTCCTGCTGATAATCCTCGCCCGGTTTGATGGTTAATAAATCACCTTTTCTGAAGTGAATCCATTCATTATTGATCTTGACGTATCCTGCTCCCTGGGTAATATACCATACGTCAAAATCTTTCTGCACTCTATTGAAAGGAGGACTGACCCAGCCAGGCGCTGTACTGAAGAATCCTAATGAGTTTATTTGGGGATCGATAGATTCATAGAATTTATCTGTCCACAACTGACTGTGGTTATTAAACATTTAAAATCTCCCGTGCAAAATCCCAATAAGGTAATATAATGCAAACAGATCATAAAATAAGCTAAAGACAAAACGGTTTATTTGTATTATAATAAATGCACTATGATATAAATTCAATGAATAAAGGTTATAGGGTATCTCTAATAATTCAATGCCGCACACTCTGCGCAGGCTGAGTCTGAGCGTAGCGAAAGGCAACATTCCCGTCCCGGTTGTGTTTCTGCTCAAGACGCTTAGGCTACATTAAAATGCAATTTTTAGAGGTTCCCTATAGATTAAAAAAGGAGTATACTTATAAAAATGATGACGTCAAAAGAAAGACTGACTGCAGCAATGAAACGTGAAGATGTCGATAAGATTCCGTTGTCGCCAAGATTACAGCATGTCACCTCACGTTACTTCAAAAGCGGTGCTGTATGGGCATATAAGAAACTCAAAAGCCGTTTCGATTATGACCCGACATATGTATATGGGTATCCTTGTCCCAATCCCATTTTTGATTGTCTGGAACGACTTGACTACATTAAGGATACTGCTGTAGAAATTACTTATGAAAACAAAGATGACCATTTCATAATACATCGCACTTTTTCTACTCCGGCAGGAAAAATTTCAGACAGAACGATTTTACCCAAACCCGG
>JAQUOK010000123.1 GCA_028717165.1 Victivallaceae bacterium
GTCCCTGGACAATAACCTGGAAACCGCTGAACGCGACCGCGTCGGCTTTGCCGTCAAGTTCCGTTTGCAGCTCAGTTACATCGGCAATGGCATGACTGTGTTCGGCTTCGGCAAAATACCCGCCCATAAAATCCTTCAGGTCGCTGAGCGTGCCGTAGAGATTCACCGCGCCGTTGCGCAGGAAGAACATCATTTGCGCCAGCAGTGAATCCGGCCGGCTGTAGGCCGTACTCAAATCCTCGGCCACGGCTCCGAGATCGGTGGGTTCCAGGACTACTTCCGGGCCGGTCTGGCCGTTGACGCTGGTAATGTTCCCGGCTGAACCGATGGTGCCGGTGTTGCCGTCCGAGTCTTTGCAGCGCCAGAGGTAGGAGCCGTCGGTTTTTTGTTCAGGGAAGACCAGCAGCGTTCCGGCCGGAACACCGGCGCTTTCGAACTCGGTGATGTTTTTTACTTTCAGAATTTGCATATTTAACTCCCTTTAGTTTATTTCTTGTTTCCAATCAGATGGTATAGATGCATAATTAGCCGCTTGGGTGCATGCGTAATAACAACCCTCTCCATTAGCCTCACTGTGTGATACCCACAATTCAGGGACACTGCTGGTAATGGCCGTGCAATTTTTAAATGTTCCGAAAAAATCGTCGGCCGCGGTATTGCAGGTAAATAAACCGGTCGGCACCGTTACCAGGCTTGTACAATTCAGAAAGCATTTGCTGAAGCCCGTGGCCGCCGTATTATTCGCAAACAGATTTTCGGGTATTTCAGTTATGGCGGAACCATAAAAAATTTCATCAAATGATGTTGCGTTGACGTTGCTTGCAAATAAATTTTCCGGTATGCTTGCTATTGAGGTACATGAGCCGAACAATCTATAAAAACTCGTGACGGCAGTGTTATTGGCAAATAAACCGGCGGGCAGTGCTTGTATATCGTAGCAGCTTGTAAAGCAGTACGAGAAATCAGTAACCAGCGGATTATTGGCGAACAGATTTTCCGGGATTGATTGTAAATCGGAACATACCTGGAAACAGCCGTAAAAATCAGTAACCAATGGATTGCTGGCAAACAGACTTTCCGGGATTGAAGTTATTTTCCATAGCCAATAAAAACATTCCCTGAATGAAGTAACCAGCGGATTGTTGGCAAATAGATTTGCCGGAATGGATTGGATATTCTTACAGAAATAAAAACAATCGGCAAATGTAGTTACTTTTGGATTATGCGCAAATAAATTTTCTGGTATAACTGTAAGGTTGGATGATCTGAACAACCATCTGAAATTAGTAACTTCAGGGTTATTTGCAAATAAATTTTCCGGTATTGTCGTACAGCCAATATCGTAAAAAGTACCATAAAACGCCGTAACATCACGAGCCAGGCTGAAGATATCTTCAGGTATGCTTGTAAGCGCGTCACACCCCATAAATGTAAAATAAAACATTTGTACGGTATCGTAATCATCAGCCACGTCCACGATACCTGTAAGAGTATGCATATTTTGACACATATAAAAAGCCTGTTTCAACGATTTGAATTTTACCCCTAAACCAAAATGCGCCTCCTGCAGTTTATCGCGCATGGTTTGATCTAATGGTTCAAAATCCAATGCTTCACATGTGCCGGTTATGGATACGGTGTAAGTTCCGGCGGCCGCGTATTCATGGGTCTTCGCATCATCATTCCAGGCGGTGATAGTATCCGAACTTCCATCGCCCCAGTCCACTGTCATGTCATAATTAAAATCGGTAGCCAGCGGCAAGGTGACGGATTCATTATCGGCTGTGGTCGTCCATACCGTTTCAAACGGCACATATTCCGGGAGGCTCTCGTTGCCGAGCGCGACATGTTTAAGGGTTTCGAATATATTCATCAGCTGTACCTCTGGCTTCTGCCGGCAAAATAAATCGTTCCGTTGTCATTGAAAAACGCGCAATAATACACATTCGGCTCGCTATTAAAAATGATTTCAGTCGCCCCGAAGGTTACAGAGAATTCGCCGGTATTGTCAATGCATAAAACCATTCCGGCGTTCGCCGGCAAATTGGAAATTGTTATGCCGGAAACATCGGCTGTGGTAGTGCAAACCTGATAATCGCCGAGCGTATAGTCTATTGCGGCCGCGCCGGAAATATCGCCTTTTTCGTAACGATCCGATGAGACATATTTTTCCCCCTGCGGCCCCTGTTCACCCTGTGCTCCGGTCTCGCCCTGGATTCCCTGTTCCCCCTGAATACCCTGCTCACCCTGAGCGCCGGTTTCGCCCTGTTCGCCTTGCGCCCCGGTGTCCCCTTTGTCTCCTTTCAATGCGGCAAGGAAATCCGCTTCCGTACCAGTATTCCCGGCGTCGATCCAGACCTGATAGGCGGAATCACCATCGTCACCTTTTTCGCCCTGAGCGCCGGTTTCGCCCTGTTCGCCTTGCTTCCCCTGGGCCCCGGTTTCGCCCTGTTCGCCTTGCTCCCCCTGGGCCCCGGTCTCGCCGGTATCCCCCTTGTCGCCTTTATCTCCGCTGCCGAGGATCAATTCCCAGGTTCCGGTAATTTCGCTGATATTTTTCATTGCCATGATCCCGGACAAATCCACCGCCGCCGAGTCCGTACCGTAGGTAACTGAATTCTGCGGGAACTGCCACTGGACGCCGTCATTATCGGCTACCGCGACAATGTTCAGAAGTGTGTTTACAGAGAGGGCGCTATCAGTCAAATCATCCTGGGTAAACTCATGCCGGGAACCGTCATGCACCCGAATCCAGTCCAGATAATCTTCCTCGGTCCCGGTATTGCCGGCGTCGATCCAGACCTGATAGGCGGAAGCGCCGTCATCGCCTTTTTCCCCCTGGGCTCCGGTTTCCCCGGTCTCGCCGGTATCGCCTTTTTCACCTTTGTCGCCGCCGCCGAGGATCAGTTGCCAGGTTCCGGTGATTTCACTGATGTTCTTCATCGCCATGATCCCGGACAGATCAACTACCGCCGAGTCGGTTCCGTAAGTAACGGAATTCTGCGGCAGTTGCCACTGGACGCCGTCATTGTCGGCTACCGCGACAACGTTCAGCAGCGAATTTACCGAAAGTGTGTTATCGGAAAGATCATCCTGGGTAAACTCATGGCGGCCCCCGTCATGCACCCGGAGCCAGTCCAGATAATCGCTCTCGGTACCGGTATTACCGGCAGAAAGCCACATCTGGTAGAGACTCTCCCCGGAAATCCCCTGCGCGAACCTGATCCTCCCCCCGTAGGTAACGTCGCTTTGCCCGAAATAAATCACCGTCTGGTCATTGGAATATTCGGTCTGGATCATCACCGGGCTGTCGGGATCGCCGGTCTTGACCGCGAGGCCGTTGCCCATCGCGTCGTAGAGTTCGATCTGGGCGATGGTTTTTGTTCCCTCCAGCACCAGCGAACCGCCGTAAACGTCATCGGCGGCAAAGACACGATCGGCAACCACCTCGGCGTTTTCGCCGCGCTCGCCCTGATCGCCTTTTTCCCCTTTCTCGCCCTGTTCTCCCTGAATCCCCTGAATGCCGCCCGGAGCGGGAGCGCTCCAGTCCCCGAAATCATCGGAAAGTTTTACATAAAGATGGTTGTTGTCGGTGTCCAGATAGGTAAATCCGCGCTCGGCGTCGTCATAAACGCTTTTATTGTCGAGCGTTCCGGCCATGTCGATATCCACGCCGTCGCCCTTTTCGCCGGCGTCGCCTTTATCACCTTTCTCGCCCTGCGCCCCCTGCGCCCCGGTATCGCCGGGCAGTCCCCGGTCGCCGGTATTGCCCTTATCGCCTTGTTCTCCCTGCGGCCCCTGCGCTCCGGTGTCCCCGGTATCCCCCTTGTCGCCTTTTTCGCCCTGGGACTCGATGATCGGGAACGCGGGCGACCAGTCCACGGAAGCATCGGAAAGCTTGAAGTAAATAGCGGATTCCTCGGGCACGCCATAGACAAAACCCTTGAGTTCATCGTCATAGTTGTCGCGTTCCGCCAGCGTGCCGGAAGCGGACGGAACCAGGTCGGAACCGTCCTTGCCCTTGGGAATACTGTAGCCATCACTCCATTCGCCTTCCGGAAAACGCGAACGGAAGTACACATCATCCTCGGTCTGCGTATCGTGCCAGTTTTCGTTGTCCTCGGAAAACTGGTATTCCAGCGCCTGCTGGATGTACGCTTTTACCTGTTCACTGGTCCAGTAATCGCCATCCCCCACGGCCGTCGGGGAACCCATCCCGGCAGTACCGCGCCGGTTGCGCACCGTAATATCGAACTGCAATACAAAGGCCGGTTTTGTCCGCCCGGAAACAAAAGCACAGAGTTCCACTCCGAGCGTAATGTCGTCTTTCCCGGAAATGGCTTCCTCAAGTTCAACCGTATCGGTTTTCAGCAAGGGAATGCGAACTTCGGAATAGGTTTGTTCCTCGTCGGTATCGGCGTTGAGCGTACCCGATACCACGGTGATATTGTCATTGTCCGCCCTGAGTTTCGGGGTGGTGTCGGTATCCCAGTCATTATCCAGCAGGCAGTCCCAGGAAACAAACGCGCTCAACTGGTCATACGGGTAGGCTTCACCGTCCCGCAGCAGCCGCAGGCACAGCAGCGCCTCCACCCCGCGGGTGATCGCCTTGGTCGAGGATGTGCTTTGCCCATACTCGTCAACGATTTCACCCACGGTGGAATCCGCTTTAACGTAAATGATTATCTGTTGTAAATCCTCATACATGATAAACTCCGTTTGAAATAAGAAATAAGAAATCCAAAATAAGAAATGGGAGATAGCCGAAACCGGCTTTTACTTTCATCTTTCATCTTTTATCTTTAATCTTCTTCGTATTCGAAATTGAAACTCAGTTGATCGATGTATTCCTTGGTCCATATGAGCCAGGCTTCATTGCCGGCGGTGCGCTCCACCAGGGTGGATTCGGGGTAATATTCCTGGATATAAGCGACGAAATTATCATAGGCCGGCTGAATGGTGCTCAAGCTCATCGATCCCGACGAGTCGACGAACAGCCCGATGGTGTACTTCGTCGCGGAATACTGCGATTTCAGCGCGTTGAGCGCCAGGACAAACTGCGTCATGGAGTTGCACGGATCGCGGTCGCAGGAATAGTAAAGCACGTTTGACGGCCTCCCGGAACTCCCGAAAATCTGCCCCGAATTACCGCCGCCGGGCTGGATTATCGCCGTGTAAAAGCCGATGGCTTCCTCGAACATTGCCTTGTGTTCGTCGTAAGTGGTTCCCGTGGTGTAGCCCGACTCTGCCTCGTCGATCCAGGTGATCGAGATAATATCTTCCTTCTTGCGGAGATAGTTGACGATCCTGAACATCTGCTTCAGCCATTTCGCCGAAAGGAAATAAGGATTCGGCTCCAGCCGTTCATTTACCTCAAGCGCCGCCAGCAGATCAGCCTCGTTCCACAGCCTGGCGTCGTCTCTCGTCCAGTTGCGGTACCATGGGATCAGCTCGGTAACCGCATTATGCATCCGGCGTTCCATGACCTTGTAATCCTCGTTCGGATTGAACTCTGTCAGCATCGGCCTCAAAGCCGAAGGCATGTCCTCTGCATTCATCTCCGGGAACAGGTATTCGATGCGCTCCCGGATCGCTTCGTAAAGCTCATAGCCCTTGACTGACGGCAGGGCCAGTACCGGCAGGCCGGTCCAGTCGCTCCAGTGGGTGGGTTTTATGATGGCCATTATGAATACCTGTTGTTATAGATGACGCCGTTATTCCAGATCTGGACGATCTCGCACATTATGTTTTCCTCGGAATTCCACTTGACCACGCCCAGGAGCGCGGTGAATTTGTCGGCGGTGAATTCAGGAAACGAGCTTTGCGCTTTGATTTCGGTAGTCCACTCTTCATCGGCATAAACCGCCTCGAAAACGACGTAGGATTCGCCGCTTATAGCGAGCGTTTTTTCCGGGACGGTTATCTTGTCGATCCCCGACACGAAAACGCCGCAGTCTCCGCCTCCCAGCGTATCGCTGCCGTCGATGACTTTGATGGTATTTTCATTGTCCTCATCGGCGGTCAACCGAAAAAAACCGCTGTAGTTATTGCCGCCGGAACCGCCCCCGCCAAGCTGCAAAAGTGCCCACTTTTCGCCGGTGCCGGATTCCTTCCAGAGGATTCTGCCGACGCCGCTGCTTGTCGAAACCAGCCCGGCCGCGTTAAGTTTCGCATACTTGTGTGATTCATTACCGATATTTACTTTTACCGGAGTTACGCCCAGCAGCAGCGCCTTGCCGATCTTCTCAGATTCAAGCGGCGTTTGTAAAATCGCGAACGGCATATCCTTATTATCGGCGGAGACTTTTTTCCCTGAAAACACCGGCACCCGGCTCTTGAATTCCTGTTCCTTTTCGTCGTCATCCGGCTGGATTATCAGGTCGTCCAGGATCACCGGGGAAAACTGTTCCAACAAAGCACCGGAGTCATTTTGGATCAGGACAATCCCGGTTTTGCTGTTGCCGCGCAACGCGTTGGAACCGAACTCCAACTGGTTATTCCGGCAGAAATTCGCCGCGTCGATAAAGGCGTTCCAGGTGGAAGCCTTGACTTTGAACGTCTCACCGGTTATTACTTTTTTCATAATTCCGCTTACTTCCCGATTCCCAGGTTACCGAAATCCTTGCGTTCATAGACTTTTTCGACATAGGCCGCTATCGGTTTTTTGACCAAGGTCTTTTTATCTTTCACGTCATCGGCGTAGCGTACCCATAAATAATCCCAGCCTTTCTTCTCGGTAACGGTCAGATCGCCGACCTTGATGCTTTTGCGGTTGGCCGAAACCGCAAACTTGTAAGTGACTTCCCAGAGATTGCTGCTGGAATCCCCGCGCCGCGAACCGCTCGCTCCCAGGAACAGCACTTCGCCCTCGGTGTAGCCTTTGAACGCCCCGTTGTTGACGCTCCCGGTCAGTTCGCCGATGGTTTTCTTGTATTTCGTCGTGACCTTACTCGGTTTCAGGTAGTGGGTTTCGGAAAAATTCATTATCGGCATGGTGACGTCCACGCCCTTGACATCCTCCCCGTCATAACCGATGGCTCCGCTATAGTCCGGCGCGGTCGAAGGATATTTTGATATCGTTTCCAGCGACTGCGTCAAATGCTGCGTCCCCCCGCCGGTATCGAACGAGTAAACCGGATCGGAATCATCATCGCTTGAAGTATTGGTTTCGTCGAACCCGGCCTTGTACTGTGCCGTAACCTTAAAAACGTTAGCGCTGATGCGTTCATCTATTTCGATGGATTCCAGCGGAATGCTGTTGTACATGATCGGCACATTCGCCAATGCAAATGCAATCGCCGCGTCCTCGTCTTCGACCTCAAAGACGAAATACGGGATTTCGGCGGTCGTATAATTGCCGTCATCATCTATTGCCTGGGTCCGGTCAAAAAACGCCGGTTCGATTCTTGCTTCCATAAACTATTTCCTGAAAAATATGCTGATTTTTTGTTTAAAGCCTTGACAATATATCAAAATTGATATATTTTATTGATAAGCAAAGGATGATGAATGTTTAAGATTTCTTATTACAACCAAACAGTCCGAAATGAAGTTGAGGCGTTTCCGGCAGGAATTAAGAAACGATACTTTGATCTTACAGACCGGATGATTGAGCATGGCCCGTTCCTTGGAGCGCCCCATACAAAAGCCATGAAAGGCGGATTGTTTGAGATAAGCGCAAAGGCGAAAGAAGGAATAGGCCGGGCGTTTTACTGTACGGTTGTGGAAAATAAAATTGTGATGCTGC